>DASTLD010000080.1:0-12729 GCA_035715345.1 Longimicrobium sp. | reverse complement strand
CCTCAACCATCGCACGCCCATGCAGGCGATGGCCGACTACTACAGGTCGAACCCGGAGTGCTTCCGCGACCCGCCCGCTAATCTCCCGGGTCCTGACAGGTAGAGACGCCCCGGCGGGGCGTCTCGACCATGGAAATGCGTGGGTCTACGCCGTCCGCACACGTACTTTCCCGTTCAGTCCGCGCAGGCGGACTTCGTGCTGTTGGAGGCGCGGTTTCAACCGCTGGTTGAACCCCCACCGCATCACCATTCTTGTCTTTACGAAGGTCTTCGTATAACATGCTGGTGAGATCTCGACGCCTATCCTCAGAAGCATGTCCCTTGAACGATCTCCCCCTCCCGACCGCAGCTGAGCTGGAGATCCTGCGCGTGCTGTGGAAGCGCGGGCCCAGCACCGTGCGCGCGGTCCACGAGGCGCTGGGGGAGAGCCGCGGCACCGGCTACACGACGGTGCTCAAGCTGATGCAGATCATGCACGCCAAGGGGCTCGTCACCCGCAACGAGGCGGAGCGCACGCACGTCTATGCCGCCGCCGTCCAGCCCGACCGGACGGAGGGGCGCCTGGTCGCGGACCTGGCGGAGCGCGCGTTCGGCGGCTCGGCCGCGCGGCTGGCGCTGCGGGCGCTCTCCGAGGAGCCGTGCTCGCCCGAGGAGCTGGCGGAGGTGCGCCGCCTGCTCGACGCGCTGGAGGCCAGGGGCGCATGACCGCCCTCGCCGGCTGGACCGCGATCCACTTCGCGTGGCAGGCGTGCATCGTCTGGGCGACATGCGCGCTGTTCCTGCGCGCCTGCCCCGGCGCACCCGCCACTCTCCGCTACCGTGCCGCCTACGGCTCCCTGTTCGCGCTGGCGCTGCTGCCGATCGCGACCGCGGCTGCGCTCGCCCGCGCGGCGGCGTCTCCCGCGCAGGCGATGGGGTGGAACGCGGTGCAGCCCGCCGCCGCGCTCGCCATGCCCGCCGCGGGCGGTGCGGCGGGCGGGATGCCGGACCTCGGCGCGGTGCTCGGCTCCGCCGCGGGCGTGGTGGGATGGGCGTGGCTCGCGGTCGCGGCGGTGCTGCTGCTGCGCACGGTCGGTGGCGTGTGGCAGGTGCGGCGGATGGTCCGCGATGCTGCGGCGCCCGCCCCGGCGGAGTGGATGCCGGTGCTGCACGCCGCGGCCGCGCGGCTGGGCGTGCGGCGGCCGGTGGGGGTGCGGGTTTCGACGCGCGTGAGCGTGCCGACGCTGGTGGGGCATCGCGCGCCGGTGCTGCTGATGCCGGCCGGCGCGTCCACCGAGCTGTCCGCCGGCGAGCTGGCGTGCGTGTTCGCGCACGAGCTGGCACACGTGCGCCGCGGCGACGTCCTCGCCAACACCGCGCAGGTGGTGGTGGAGGCGATGCTGTGGTTCCACCCGGCCGTGCGCTGGCTCTCCGCCCGCGCGCGCATCGAGCGCGAGTGCCGCTGCGACGCGGACGCGCTCGCGGCGGCGGGCGGCGTGCTGCCGTACGCGCGGGCCCTGGCGCGGCTGGAGGGGCTTCGCGCGGCTCCCGCGCGGCTGGCCCTCGCCGCGACGGGCGCCTCGCTCCCCGAGCGCGTGCGCCGCCTGGCCGTGCCCGGGCCGCGCACCAGCCTCCGCCGCGCGCGGGCGGCCGCGCTGGGCGCGTTTGCGGCCGCGGCACTGCTGCTCACGTGCGGCGCGCGGCTGCTGGTGCCCTCCACCGCGGCGGCGCTGGACGGGGGCGCGGTCTTCACCGTGTTCGGCAGCGACCCCGCGGGGCCGTTCACGCTCTCCGTCGCGGACGGGCGCGTGACGGGCGCCACCATGAGCGGGCGCCCGCTCGCGCGCACACAGGTCGAGCAGCGCGGCGACTCCGTCGTCTTCCTGCGCGCCGACGGCCGCCGCTCCTTTGCCGCGCGGCTGGACGCACGCGGCTCCCTGAGCTGGGCTCCCCGGCCGGCGCCGAATCCCTGACATCGCCCGATCCTCACCTCCATCACCCCTGGAGCACGTGCCGTGATACGAAAGGCTTCGTACATCGTGTCGATCGCCTCGGTGATCGCGTCGCCCCTCCGCGCGCAGGGGATCGACGTGGAGCTGGTGGCGGAGTACCTGGCGGAGGCGCGCGCCATCGGGGCCGCGGACGGCGGGCGGCTGTGGGGTGCGCGGCTGGACGGGCCGCTGCTGTTCGTGGACGCGCGCACGCGGCAGGCGGTGGCGAACCAGGCGGACTCCGCGGGCGTGCTTCGGCCGCAGGGCGGCGTCTTCGTGGGCACGCTGCCGCCGGAGATCGCCGTCGCCAACACCGGCTTCCGCTGGGGCGGGCGCGAGTGGACGATGGTGATGTGGCCCCTGCCGTCGTCCGCGGTGCGGCGGCGGACGCTGCTGGCCCACGAGATGTTCCACCGCGTGCAGCGCGAGGCGGGGCTGCCGAACGCGGACTCGCCCGCGCCGCGGCGTACGGCGGCGCCCGCGTGGCGCGCGAGGAGGCCGCGCGCGACCGCGAGCGCGCGGAGAAGGCGGCGCGGATGCGAACGCGCTATGTGGACGGACCGGTGCTCGCGCTGCTGCCCGAGGGCGAGTTCGGCTACACCTTCGATCCCAACGGCGTGGAGGCGCTGGAGGGGCAGGGCACCGTCTACCCGTCCGCTCGCATCACCGCCGACTGGGGCGTGCTGGAGGTGAGCGGCGGCGTGCTGATGGTCCGCGGCGCCGCCGGCATCGAGCGCATCATCCTCCCCGCCCCCGCCGACCCGGCCGCCCGCCCGCTGGTGGGCGATGGCTGGAAGCTGGAGCTGGCGCCCGGCTGGCGCGTGATGCCCGGTGAGCGTGCCGGCGACCTGCGGCTGGAGCGGGCGCAGGAGTGAGGGCAACGTGGAGATCGCGTCGAGCAGTGGGCGGAGGGTAGCGCGGGGGTCAGGCATCGGTGTCCACGGCCGCCATCGGGCCGGCGGTTGAAACCGCGCCTCTAAAAGCACGAAGTCCGCCTGCGCGGACTGAACGGGGAAGTGCCGTGTGCGGAGCGCCGGACGGCGCATGTCCATGGTAGAGACGCCCCGCCGGGGCGTCTCTACGGGGCCGTCCCGATACGCGGCAGGTCGGATCGCGCGCAGACAGAAATCCCCTCCCCCGAAGTTGAGGGAGGGGCAGCGAGGAACGAGCGGGGAGGGGGCCTCCGCCGACGCGAGGCACCCCGCCCGGCCCACCACCCTTTGCGGGTAAGGGCCTACGCCGCGCCCTCGTACATCTCCACCGGCGGGCAGGCGCACACCAGGTTGCGGTCGCCGGCGGCGTTGTTCACGCGCCCCACGTGCGGCCAGAACTTGCGCTCGCGCACCCACCCCAGCGGGAACGCCGCGCGCTCGCGCCCGTAGCCGTGCGGCCACTCGTCCGCGGTGACGGCGGCGGCGGTGTGCGGCGCGTGCTTGAGCGGGTTGTCCTGCCGGTCCAGGATGCCCAGCTCGATCTCCCGGATCTCCTCGCGGATGGCGATCATCGCCTCGCAGAAGCGGTCCAGCTCCCCCTTCGCCTCGCTCTCCGTCGGCTCGATCATCATCGTCCCCGCCACCGGGAAGCTGACGGTGGGCGCGTGGAAGCCGTAGTCCATCAGCCGCTTGGCGATGTCCTCCACCTCGATGCCCGCCGACGCGCGCAGGTGGCGCATGTCCACGATGCACTCGTGGGCCACCGTGCCGCTGCCCCCCTTGTACAGCACCGGGTAGTGCTCCTCCAGCCGGCGCGCGACGTAGTTCGCGTTCAGGATCGCGACCTTGGTGGCGTGCGTCAGCCCCTCCGCGCCCATCAGCTTGATGTAGACCCAGGAGATGGGGAGGATGCTGGGGCTGCCCCACGGCGCCGCCGACACCGTCCGGTGCTCGCCGCTGCCCACCCGGATCACCGGGTGCCCGGGCAGGTACGGCGCCAGGTGCTCCGCCACGCAGATGGGCCCCATCCCCGGCCCGCCGCCGCCGTGGGGGATGCAGAAGGTCTTGTGCAGGTTCAGGTGGCACACGTCCGCGCCGTAGTCGCCCGGGCGGCACAGGCCCACCTGCGCGTTCATGTTGGCGCCGTCCAGGTACACCTGCCCGCCGTGGCGGTGGACGACGTCGCAGATCTCGCGGATCTCCGCCTCGAACACGCCGTGCGTGCTGGGATAGGTGATCATCAGCGCGGCGAGGCGCTCCGCGTGCTGCTCCGCCTTCCTGCGCAGGTCGTCCAGGTCCACGTTGCCGCTGGCGTCCGTGCCCACCACCACCACCTTCATCCCCGCCATCACCGCGCTGGCCGGGTTGGTGCCGTGCGCGGACTGCGGGATCAGGCACACGTCGCGGTGCCCCTCGCCGCGGGATTCGTGGTAGTCGTGGATGGCCAGCAGCCCGGCGTACTCGCCCTGCGAGCCGGCGTTGGGCTGCAGGCTGACCGCCGCGAAGCCGGTGATCTCCGCCAGGTCCGCCTCGAGCTGGCGGAACAGCTCCTGGTATCCCTGCGTCTGCTCGGTCGGCGCGAACGGGTGGATGCGCGACACCTCCGGCCAGCTCACCGGCAGCATCTCCACCGTCGCGTTCAGCTTCATGGTGCACGAGCCGAGCGGGATCATGGAGTGCGTCAGCGAGACGTCGCGCCCCTCCAGCGTGCGGATGTACCGCAGCATCTCCGTCTCGGAGTGGTAGCGGTTGAACACCGGGTGCGTCAGGTACGCGCTGGTGCGCCGCACCTCCGCCGGCACCTCCGCCTCCACCCCCTCCAGCAGCTCGTCGACCGTGAAGGTCAGCGGGTTGCCGCGGTTCAGGGCGACGAGGATGCTCTCCACGTCCTCCGCGCCCGTGGTCTCGTCCAGCGCGATGCAGATGCTGTCCTCCAGCGCGCGCAGGTTGATGCCGCGGTCGCGCGCGGCGGCCATGATGCCGCCCACCCGCGTGCCCACGTCCAGCCGCACGGTGTCGAAGAAGCTGCCGTGCACCACGCGGTAGTTGAGCCGCTCCGCCCCCGCGGCCAGCACCTCCGCCAGCAGGTGCACGCGCTCCGCGATGCGGCGGATGCCTTCCGGGCCGTGGTACACGGCGTAGAAGCCCGCCATCACGGCCAGCAGCACCTGCGCCGTGCAGATGTTGCTGGTCGCCTTCTCGCGGCGGATGTGCTGCTCGCGCGTCTGCAGCGCCATGCGCAGCGCGCGGCTGCCCTGCGCGTCCACGCTGACGCCGATGATGCGGCCCGGGATCTGGCGCTTGTGCTCGTCGCGGCAGGCAAAGAAGGCCGCGTGCGGGCCGCCGTACCCCAGCGGCACGCCGAAGCGCTGCGTGCTGCCCACCGCGATGTCCGCCCCCCACTCTCCCGGCGGCGCCACCAGCGCCAGCGACAGCAGGTCCGCCGCGGCGATGACGACGATGCCCTCCTCGCGCGCGCGCTGGGTGAAGGGGCGGTAGTCGCACACCTCGCCGTCCGTGGCGGGATACTGCAGCAGCGCGCCGAAGACGGGGGCGGAGAAGTCGAAGGCGTCGTGGTCGCCCACCACCACGTCGATGCCGCGCGCCGCCGCCCGGGTGCGCACCACCTCGACGGTCTGGGGATGGCAGAGCGCGGAGACGAAGAAGGTGTTCCTGGCCTCGGAGCCGGCGATGCCGTAGGCCATGGCCATCGCCTCCGCCGCGGCGGTGCCCTCGTCCAGCAGCGACGCGTTGGCGATGGGCAGGCCGGTCAGGTCCACGACGGCCGTCTGGAAGTTGAGCAGCGCCTCCAGCCGGCCCTGCGAGATCTCCGCCTGGTAGGGCGTGTACTGCGTGTACCACCCCGGGTTCTCCAGCACGTTGCGCTGGATGACGGGCGGGGTGATGCAGTCGTGGTAGCCCATGCCGATGCACGAGCGGAACACGCGGTTGCGGCCCACCAGCGTCCGCAGCTCGTTCAGCAGCTCGTACTCGCTGCGCTCGGGGCCCAGCGCCAGCGGCCGGTCCAGGCGGATGGACGACGGGATGGTGGCGTCCACCAGCTCGTCCAGCGAGCCGTATCCCAGGGCCGCGAGCATGTCGCGGATCTCCGCCCCGTCCGGGCCCACGTGCCGGCGGACGAAGGTATCCGTATGTGTAAGTGCCGATCTATCCACGATCTAACCGGGTTCGGGAAGTCCGCCGGGGAACGGGCGCCGAATCTACTCGCACGCGCCCGCGCGGGCAAACGGGAACCTTCCCACGACCGCCGTCCGCTGTGCGGAACTTCCGTCGTCATGCGTTTGTACTGGCGCCTCCCGCGTCGGCGGAACATCCGTTGGTCCCATCGACGCCGGTCTTACCTCACCCCCGCATCCGCCCGTTCCCGTGATCCTTGCCAGCCTCCTGCTCGTCCTCCAGGGGACGACGGGCACCGTGCACGGCACCGTCCGCGCGCACCCCAGCGGCGAGCCGGTGCCGCACGCCACCGTGGAGGTGGCGGCGCTCAACCGCCGCGCCGTGGCGGACGCGCGCGGCTACTACGTCATCGCCGGCCTGCCCGCGGGCGAGCACCGGGTGCGCGCCCGCGCCGTGGGCCACGACAGCGCCTCCGCCGTGGCCAGCCTGGCCGCGGGGGGATCGGTGCGGCTGGACCTGCAGGTCGCCGCGCGGGCGCTGGTGCTGGAGGCGGTGGAGGTGGCCGCGGCGCCCCCGCAGCCGGGGCTGGAGGCGGCGGGACCCGCGGCCACGCACATCGACGCGGGCACCATCAAGGCGCTGCCCGCCGTGGGCGAGCCGGACGCGTTCCGCGCCATCCAGACGCTGCCCTCCGTAGCCGCCGCGTCGGACTTCTCCACCGCGCTGTACCTGCGCGGGGGCACGCCGGACCAGACGCTGGTGACGCTGGACGGCACGCCGCTCTTCAACCCGTACCACCTGGGCGGGCTGTTCAGCGCCATCGACCCCGACGCGCTGGCCACGGTGGACGTGGTGCCCGGCGCGCTCCCCGCCCGCGCCGGCGACCGCCTGTCCGGCGCGGTGCACATGCACACGCGCGACGGCGGCAGCGACCGCTGGCGCAGCACCGGCGGCATCAGCCTGATCTCCTCCCGCATCGGCCTGGACGGCCCGCTGCCCAGGGGGATGGGGACGATGCTGTTCTCCGTGCGGCGCACCTACCTGGACGCGGCGGCGCAGGCGGCCAAGGGCGCGGGGCTCATCGACACGGGCTTCCCCTTCGCCTTCACGGACGCGCACCTCAAGCTCAGCAGCCCGGCCGGCGGCGCCTCGCAGTGGTCCGTCAGCGGCTACCTGAACGACGAGGGATTCAAGACGCCGGACTCGTGGACGGACGACGAGAACCTGCGCTGGGCCTGGGGCACGCGCGCGCTCAGCGCCCGCTGGCGGCGCGCGCTGGGCGGGCGCTGGCTGGTGGACGCCCGCGCCGGCGCCAGCGACTTCTCCGGCGAGCTGACGGTGGGCAGCCTGGGCCAGCCCGTGGAGCGGCCGCTGGACAGCTCCATGCGCAACTTCATGGCGGCGCTGGAGGCCACGCGCTACACGGAGGCGCACCGCCTGAGCGCGGGCGTGGAGGTCAACGCCTACCGCTTCTCGCACGACGTCTTCCGCGGCAGCGAGGGCGACCTGGCGCGCCTGCTGCCGCACATCGACCGCACGGACGAGAGCAACAGCGTGGCGCTGCACCTGACGGACGAGTGGCGCGCCTCCGAGCGGCTGTCCGGCCGCGTGGGCGTGCGCGTGCTGCAGGTGATGGACGGCGCCACGCTGCTGCAGCCCCGCGCGGCCGCGCGCTTCGGCGTGTCGCCGGAGCTGGCGCTGACCGCGGGCGCCGGGCGCTACGCGCAGACGCTGCGCAGCCTGCGCGACGAGGAGTCGCTGTTCACGGCCATCTTCGCCTTCGACATGCTGGTCGCCGCGCCGCCGGACCGGCCCTCCACCTCGGAGGACGTGACGCTGGGCGTGGAGTGGGCGCGCGGCGGCACCGCCCTGCGCGCCGACCTGTTCGCGCGGCGGCTGTCGGGGCTGACCATCGGCGTGCCGGAGGGCGACCCCATGGACACGCCGCTGCTGGTCGCCTCCGACTCGCTGACCGGCACCGGGACGGCGCGCGGCATCGAGCTGCACGCCACCCACCGCCGCGGCCGCCGCACCTTCACGCTGGCCTACGCCTACGCGGAGGCGTCGCGCACCGCGTTCGGCGAGACCTTCGAGCCGCGCTTCCACCGGCCGCACTCGCTGGACATGTCCATGATCTCGCCGCTGGGCCGGCGCGGGCAGCTCAGCCTGCGCTTCCAGTGGGCGTCCGGGCAGGCGTTCACCCCCGCGGTCAGCCAGACGCCGCGCCTGGCCTACGACCCGGCGACGGGCACCTGGCGCCCGTCGGAGACCATCACCGTGTTCGGCGAGCACAACAGCGGGCGGCTGCCGGCGTACCGGCGGCTGGACGTATCCGTCAAGCGCACCTTCTACCCGCGCTTCGCGCGCGGCGGCGCCATCACCCCCTACTTCCAGGTGGTGAACGCCATGGCCAGCCGCAACGTGCTCTTCGCCACCCCGGAGTGGGGCGAGAACGGACCGGAGATCCAGTACGGCCCGCAGCTGCCCACCATCCCCACCTTCGGCTTCGAGTGGACCTTCTGATGCGCCGCCACGTGCTTGCGCTCGCGCTCCTGCCGGCGGCGGCCGCCGGCTGCCTGCGCGAGCCCGATCCGTTCGAGTACACGGAGATCGCGCTCTCCGTCCACGGCGTGGTGCGCGCGGACGACCGCGGGCTGCGCCTGACCCTGATGCGCGGCGTGCAGGGCGGCGGCGCGGAGCCGGTGGACGCGGAGATCACCGTCTCCAGCGGCGCCACCGCCGTGACCCTGGCGCCGCACGACGGCACCGACCCGGACGGCTGCTACGGGCCGGAGTACCCGCCGCAGGCGTTCCCGGGCTGCTACACGGGCACGCTGCCGCAGGCCCCCGCGCCCGGCAGCCGCTGGCAGCTGGCGGCGGACGTGGCGGGGGGCGGCACCATCACCGGCAGCACGGTGGTGCCCGCGCCGCCCGCCCTCCTGAGCCCGGCCGCCGGCACGCGCCTGTTCTTCCGCCGCTGGGAGCAGCCGGCGGAGTTCGACGTGGCGTGGCAGACGCCCAACGCGCCGCGCGTGGAGATCCGCGTGGACGAGGGCGTGGCGTTCCAGGGCGGCGCGCGGCTGGCGGGGTCGAGCTGCTTCGTGGCGCACCGGCAGGTGGAGGCGGCGGTGGGCCAGCCGTCCGGCACGCGGCACATGTACGTGGACGACGTCTACTGCTACAACGGCCCCGGCGGCGAAATCCAGTGGGACAGCGCCGCGGTGCCGGTCATGGTGACGGCGTTCGACTCGGCGTACGCGGAGTTCGCGCTGCACGGCAGCAGCGTCACCAAGAAGCGGAACGCGTCGCTGCAGGGCGCGTACGGCGTCTTCGGCTCCGCCGCCAGCGCCCGCCGCGAGATCATCCTGATCCCCAACCGCTGAACCGCCGCCTCACGCGGAGCCGCGGAGAACGCGGGAGAAAATCTGGCGGAGACGATGCGAGCGTATTCGCGGTAGATTCACGGTCCCGTGTGGCCCCGCCCACACGGGACTTTCCTTTTGGAGTGCTGTACGTGTAATATGGGACGATCTTAATGATGTGTACTGTGTCTCAATGCCCCTCTCCGAGAGATGAAGCCATGGAGCCGAACGCACGGATTGCCGCGGTTCCGCTGCTGGTGATTGGATTCCTGGCGCTCGCCGCCTGCGCCGAAGGCGTGCGCAATCCGCTCGCGGACGAGGCGCCGCCTGCACACCGGACGGTCGCCGCCGCCACTCAGGAGCAGATCGGGCAGGAGCTGGCGCGGGCGCTGGCGGCCGGTCTCGCGGACCCCGGAGCACGGGCGCGGCTCCGCAACGCGATGCGGCGGTCGCGGACCGTGGAGCACAAGCTCCTGCTCCACGAGTTCGCCGGGACAGGGGAAGGCGCGGACTTCCTCGCGGCGGCATCGCGAGGGTCGGGCGTCGCGGAGAGCGTGCTGTCAGGCTGGATCGCCGCTCTGCCAGCGCTCGACTTCTACCTGCCTGTGCTGGAGCACCGGCTGTCCTGGCGGGCGGGTGCGGACGTGGTGCTCGGGTTGAACCTGGACGTGAACGATCCGACGCTGCGGGCCTATACGCCCACTGGCGACCAGATCTTCCTTGACTCGCGACACGGCGTTCCCGCGCAAGCCGTCCTCATCCTCCATCCCGCCGAGCCGAGGCTGTACGTGCCGGAGCCGGCGGCGGCTGATGGCGAAACCGTCCAGACGGCCGGCGATGCGACGACGGCGGAGTACGAGGCCGGGTGCTCGGTGGAAGAGGGGTGGCAGCCGGTGGATAACTTGTGCGACGGCGCCAGCGGGAACGTGGACGGGATCGTGTACGGAAGCGGGACCTTGCAGCAATTCACGATCAATGGCAGCGATGGGTGGGGTCGCCTGGAGGTGATCTTCCAGGGCAGGTCGTCCTCGGGCGAGAAGCTGTGGGAGTACCGCAGGGATGGCATCGAGCGCGCGCGTTCGTATACGGCGGACTTCAGTTTTTCTCCGATGGGGAGCTACACTAGCCTCGTCGAATTGGATTCATGGTTCACGGGTTCGGACGACCAGTGGGGCCGCAGCTATCCGAGCACCACTGCTTTCCTGAACGGCCGGGCGGGATACGGCTCCAGTAACGGCACGACCTTTTTCATCACGTCGTGCGGCGCCTACTTCGGCAGCTTCTGGATCCTGAACTGCCCGCCGTACGACGAGGTGGCGTTCTTCGAGCCCAAGACGACCGGATACGCGGTATTCGTCTACTGACGCACAGCGTCACGATGTTCGCCGGATCGGCCTCCCGTTCGCCCTGGGACAGACGATGAGACACGTTCTCCTTCCCGCCGCGCTTCTCGCGCTCCTCCCGGCATCGCTCGCCGCCCAGCCTCGCCATGTCGACGTAACGGCCTCCGCCGGCTACTACAATCCCATCCAGTCGCTGCCCTCATACCGGGTGGGAACGGAGACACATGGGGCTGTGCTCAAGCCCGGGTTCGTGCTGAACCTGGCGGCGGAGAGACCTGTCTCGCGGAGTGTGGCGTTGCGTGCGTCCTGGCTGCACGCACACGTGGAGCTCACGACAGGGAACCGCGCCGACGATTTGCGGACGAGCGATGCCCGCCTCGACGCACTGGTGGGCGACGTGGTGCTCCGCACGCGGCGAGTCGCGGTGGTTCACCCGTACCTGCTGCTCGGCGGGGGGGTGAAGCATTACGGGTTCGACACCGAAGGCCTGGATGACGACGCGGAGGATGCGTTCGAGGATGGGCGGTGGAGTGCAACGGCGCACCTTGGCGCAGGAGTGGAGCTGGACGTATACCCCATACGGCTGGTGCTGGAGGCGAGCCACTACGGGAGCGCGTACGAGCCCATCGAAGACGATGACATCCGCGCCGCGTGGCAGAACGACCTCGTCTACACGGTCGGGGTGCGCATCCGCGCGTTCTGAGAGTCCTGAGCGAAGGGACCGGTCGGGCCTTGGAAGAGGCCCGGCCGGTCCTTTTGCATCCCGGCGTTTTGAATCGAAAGCCTCATCCGCGGGCGATGGGATGGGCTGAAAGCGCCATTGAGGCGTGGCGGCGGGCGGGCGACCATGGGAGGACGCGGGGCGGGCGCCCCGCGGCTCAGCCCCCCAGCGGAGGAAATCGCCATGCCGAACGCGAACGCCAGCGGCCCCATCAAGAACGGGAGCCTCACCAACAGCAAGATGCGCAAGGAGGCCGCCGAGCTCATCGGCCAGGTGGACTACGCGGGCATCTGGCGCGGCGCAGGGACCATCGCCAAGAGCGACACCATGCGCATCGACAACCAGGGAAAGACCTCCGGCGGCGCCGCCAACCTGCAGATCCAGGTGGGCAGCGGCACCATCGCGCACGTGCAGGTGTCCGCCGCCTGCGACGGGCTCTCCGGCGGCCAGGCCGACGCGGTCGCGAACACCACCCGCCAGGCGCTGCAGGACAGCGTGAACAGCGGCAACCGCTACGACGTGACCTGCTGAGGGCGCCTTCTCACCTGAGGGGGGGCAAGCCCTTCGTTGCTATCGTTTCAGGTCTAAAATTTGCGCGTCACCCGTTCACTCGCGCGGCGGCCGGGCGGGAGGGTCCAGCCCTGCCGCGCGCCTCCCATCATCCCCCCTCAGGAGGACGGCCGGCGTATGCGAAAACTCTTCTCGTTTCTCCCCGCCCTGGGGCTCCTGCTCTCCACCGCGGCGTGCGGCGACGCCGCGGGGAGCCTGATCGGCCCCGGCGAAGACGGACCGCGCTACGACCACTTCGACACCGTGCAGGTGGCCATCAGCGCGCCGGACACGCTGTACACGCAGGGCACGGCCACGGCGTACGCCACGCTGACGCAGGGCTCCGGCTCGTGGCGCTACACCTGGTACTTCCGCAACTGCAACGGCTCCGATCCCAACAACTGCTCGCCGAGCTGGACCCAGGTCGCGGACGGGACCAACGTGATGTCCGTGCAGCGCACCATCTACTCCACCGACTGGTGGGTGGAGTGGAAGGTGGACCTGCGCGACGTGTACGGCCACGTGGGCCGCACGGACACGCACCGCACCTACGGCCCGCGCTCGGTCCAGGAGGAGGAGGGGCCCGAGGTGGAGATCGTTGGCAGCGGCTACGTGACGGCCCCCGGCGACGAGGAGTACTCGGCCTCCGTGACCGGCGGCAGCGGCAACTGGACGTACACCTGGGAGGAGAACATCGACGGGCAGGGCTGGTGG
>DASTLD010000079.1:0-4800 GCA_035715345.1 Longimicrobium sp. | reverse complement strand
CTGTTCAACCCTGGCCGCTACCTGCCGGGACACATCCAGCGGATCGCTCGCGTCCAGATCCTCGAGAGTTCGGAGCGCGCTCTCGAACTCCTCCACTGAATAGATCTTCTCAATCCCTAATGACACCACGCGCCACCACAGCGCGTCTAGCGTCCACAGGTCGACAGACAGATCATGGCACAGGCGCTGGAGCAGAGCGACGATGCGTTCGTACTTCTCCCCCTCCGTCATTGATTCGTCCGCGGGCCAGATTCCAAGCAGACGCATCCCTTTTTCGGCGGGATCGTTCCAGACGCCGTATTTCTCCGGGTTACCCAAGAGCAGGATTGGCGTGGCTACGGCTTTCCCCAAGCCCGGGATCTTCGCAGCACCATTCCTGGCGAGAACGTCAGTGACACGTCTTCCAACCGGGCGCGACTCATCAACGAGGACCAGCAGGGTTCTCCGGAGTGCGGCCATGTCCGAGGTTAACCTGGTCGCGTGGCGCCCAATGGACGACCAGTGGCGATTGTTCGTGAACGACAGGAAGCTCTTGAACTCGTCGGCCGTCAGTTCAGGCAGGTGTTCCGGCGAGAATACCGGCTGGTAGCGAGCGATGACCATGTCCCGAGCAGCGAGAATGTCCGCGAGCTCATCATCCTTTCCCTGGCGCGTCTGCTCCAGTACGAACCGGAGCCGCATGACCGCATCCTGATAGCCTCCGCGTTGTTCATTGGGATGTACAGGCATTGTTTGCCTCATGCGGCTGATGATGGGGACGGTGGAGCCGTGCTGATCAGAAGCTCGCCTCCACGCCGAACGCCGGGAGCAGGGGGAACATGGTGATGCCGCTGCGGGTGGGCGGGGTGCTGTCGTAGTTGTAGAAGTAGAACAGCACGTTCTTCTGGTTGTAGACGTTAAGCACCTGCAGGTACGGCGTGAAGGTGCCCCAGCGGCGCGTGTAGGGGCGGCGCAGGGTCAGGTCCAGGCGGTGGTAGACGGGGTACCGCTCGCGGTTGCGGTCGCCGGGGACGATGTAGACGGGCACGTCCGGGTCGTCCGTCACCGGGCGCGGCACGCGGTAGGCGCCGCCCGCGATGTCCGTCTCGAACCCCACGTACTGCGCCACGGGCCGCGTGTAGGGCGTCCCGGTCCCGTAGTTCCACCGCGCTCCGAACTCCAGCCGCGCCGGCAGCGCGTACTGCACCACCAGGTCCACGTCCACGCGCCGGTCGAACACGGGCGAGAACGTCACCGTCTGCGGCACGCCCTCCAGCCCGAACGCCATGGGATCCGGAAAGGTGCGCCGCGCCCGCAGCAGGCTCACCGTGGTCCACCCCGTCAGCCGCCCCGTGCTGCGCCGTACCAGCAGGTCCAGCCCGTACGAGTGCCCGCGGCCGATGAGCAGGTCGTCCGCGGGGTCGTTGGTGTCGTCCGCCAGGTTGAAGTCCGTGACCCCCTCGTAGGTGCGGTAGTACGCCTCGGCGGACGCGTACCACGCGTCGCCCCAGTACTTCTCCAGGCCGAGCTGCACCTGGTCGCTCACCACCGGCGGCACGTACTCGTCCGCGATGACCCAGGTGTCGTTGGAGATGGGGAGCTGCTCGTCGCGCACGGAGTGCAGCCACTGCACGTAGCGCCCGGCGGCCAGCTTGACCGCCGCGTCGCGCGCCGGGCCCAGGAAGCGCTTGATCGCCAGCCGCGGCGAGAAGATGACGCACGACGAGCCGCCGGACACCACCAAGGGCAGCGGCGCGCCCACCTCCAGCGGCGAGCCGGGCAGCGGGTCCGGCGCGGCGCAGCCGCCCGCGCGGGTGCCGGCCACGTCCGCGCGCACGCCGGGCTCCACGATCCACGCCGCCGACGGCTGCCAGCGCGCCTGCAGGTAGGCGGCGCCGAACAGCCCGTCGCGGCGGCCGGCGAAGAAGACCGTGCCGCCCGCCTGGCCCAGGTTGCGGTTCTCCATCCACACCAGCTCGCCGCCGGTCTTGACGCTGACCTTCGCGCCGAGCTGCCGCACGAAGTCGCTGCGCAGCGAACCCTCCTGGATGCGCGAGGTGAAGCGCGTGTCGGAGAAATCCGGGAAGCTGAGCGCCTCCGCGTAGCGGCTGAAGCCCAGGCGCGTGTCCGCCACCCACCTTCCCAGCGGCTGCGTCCAGCGCGCGCCGGCCACGTCGTTGCCCCAGTTCCAGCGCAGGCGCAGGATGCTCTCCTCGCCGTCCTCCACCGTGGGGGGGTCGAAGTCGCTCAGGTCCAGCACGTCCTCGCCGATGTAGCCGGTGAGCTGCAGGCGCCCGCCCCCGCCCGTCTCCACCGCGGCGCCGAGCTGCACGTCCGTCAGGTGATAGGGAAAGTCGGTGACGGGCCGCAGCACGGCGTCGAAGTACGAGCGCCGCGCGGAGAGCATCCAGCTCCCGTCGCGCCCGCCCACGGTGCGCGCCACGCCCGCGGGCAGGCTGGAGCGCAGGGCGATGCGGCTGGCCAGCAGCGACACGCCGGTCTCGGCGGACAGCTCGCCGCCCGCGGCCTCCGTCTCCACGGACAGCACGGAAGACACGCGCCCGCCGTACTCCGCGCCGAATCCCCCCGCCAGCAGCTCCGCCCGGGCGATGACGTCCGCGTTGAAGACGCTGAACAGCCCGCCCAGGTGGAAGGGGTTGAAGATGGTGAAGCCGTCCAGCAGGATCAGGTTCTGGTCCGCCGAGCCGCCGCGCACGTTGAAGGCGCTGGTGAAGTCGCTGGTGCTGACCACGCCGGGCAGCACCTCCACGGCCCGCAGCACGTCCGCCTCGCCCAGGCCGGGCAGCGCCTTGATCTCCTGCCCCGAGATGACGCGCGTGGTGACGCCCGCCTCCGTCTCGAAGCGCGTGCGCTCGCGGCGGGTCTCGCGCGGACTGCGCACCTCCACCGGCGCCAGCACCAGCGCCTCCTCCGTCAGCCGCAGCTCGATCCGCGCCGCCTCGCCCGCCCCGACGGCCACCTCGCGCGTCACCGGCTGGTAGCCGAGCCGCGACGCGCGCACCGTGTACGTCCCCCCGCCCATGCCGGTGATGCGGAACTCGCCCGCGGCGCCGGACCGCGCGCGGCGCAGCGCGCCCCCGCCCGCCGGCCGCGCCTCCACCGTCGCGTCCGCCACCGGCTCGCCCGCCGGGCTCAGCACGCGCCCGGTGATGCTCGCCGTCCCCTGCGCAGCGGCGGGGCCGGCCGTGCCGAACAGGGCCGCGAGGGCAGTGATCGCCATCGCCCACCGCCGCCACGGCCGGCGCGGGCGTGCGCGCCAGGCGCCGCGGGACAAGGGGCGGGGAGGCGATGGATGGAAACGCGGGTCTCGCATTCGAGATCGGGTTCAGGCGGTGGAGCGTGCGATGCCGGGCCGCTGCATCACCGACACCCGTGCCGGGCGGCGCCCCCGCTCCGGGCGATGGGAATCGCGGCAGCGGAAACGGGATGCCGGCCTTCGCCGGCGGGTCCGGTGCGGCGCAGGGTGCCGCGTGTCCGGCACAGTCCGGGCCGGGAGCGGAAGCGGGCCCGGGCGCCAGGTGCGCGGCAAGCGGCGCTGTGTACGTGTCCCTCGCCGCGAAAGGTCCGCGTACACTCTTGACGGGGCGCGGCGGGCGCGGGAGTTTGACGCCGCAATGCAAACGCGCGGCGGGCTGCATCTCTAACGGAGACGACCATTCATGGAGCTGGCGGGCAGGCGGCTGGTGAGCATTCGGCGGCTGGTGCCGGGCGACCGCATTCCGCAGTACGCGCAGGCCTGGGCGGCGCTGCACGCGGCCGCCAGCGCGCGGGGTGCGCACGCGTGGCACTTTGCCTCCGCGGACCAGCGCGACGTGTACATCGAGTTCCTGGAGTTCGGCTCGGACAGCGACGTGCGCAGCGACGCGGCCACCGTGGCCGCCATCCGCGAGCTGCACGAGCAGTTCGGCGATCCCTATCCCATGCCCAACACCCTGGAGGAATGGGTGGAGGTGCCCGGCCCCCAGGTGGCCCCCGAGTGAGCGCGCGCGAGCGGCTGCTGGCCCTGCTGCTGGAGCGCTCCTTCCGCACGGGCGACTTCGTGCTCGCCTCCGGCGCGCGCAGCACCTACTACATCGACTGCCGCACCACCACCACGCACGCGGAGGGGCAGGCCCTGGTCGGCCGGCTGGGCCTGGAGCTGCTGCGCTCCGCCGGCCTGCGCCCCGCGGCGGTCGGCGGGCTGACCATGGGCGCGGACCCGGTGGCGTACGCCATTGCCCACGCGTCGTGGGATGCCGGCCCGCCGGTGAACGCGTTCTCCGTGCGCAAGGAGCCCAAGGCGCACGGCACCGGCAGGCGCGTGGAGGGCTGCTTCGCGGCGGGGGACGCGGTGGTGGTGGTGGAGGACGTGATCACCAGCGGCAAGAGCGCCCTGCAGGCCTGCGACGCGGTGGAGGCGGAGGGCGGCACGGTGCTGGGGGTGATTGCCCTCGTGGACCGCGAGGCCGGCGGACGCCGGGCCATCGAGGCGCGCGGCTGCCCCGTACACGTGCTCTACCGCGTGGGAGAGCTGCTCGCGGCCGCGGGCCCAGGCGGCGGATGATTGTCTTTCACGGCGTGGATGATTATCATTCACGCCGTGAATAGATTGCACGATCGTGCGGGAGGCGCCTGATGGCGCCGGCGCGCAACCCCGGCGTACTGCCGCGGGTGGCGGAGGAGCACGTCCGCAAGGCGGCGGGCGTGTCGCCGGTCGTGGTGGTGATGGGCGCCCGCCAGACGGGAAAGAGCACGCTGGTCCGCACCCACCCGCTGCTGGCGGACCGGCCCTGCCTTACGCTGGACGACCTCGACGTGCGG
>DASTLD010000078.1:0-14334 GCA_035715345.1 Longimicrobium sp. | reverse complement strand
CGCCTCCACGCGGTCCAGGATGCGGTCCGCCACCTCCGCCTTGGAGAGCAGCGGCAGCGCCTCGTCCTCGCGCCCGGGCTGGAGCAGCACGACCCGGTTGGTGTCCACCTCGAAGCCCGCGCCCGGCTCGGTGGCGTCGTTCACCACCAGCAGGTCCAGCCCCTTGCCCTCCAGCTTGCGCCGCCCGTTCTCCACCGCGTCCGCGGTCTCCAGCGCGAAGCCGACGACCACGCACCCCGCCGGCCGCGCCTCCCGCGTCGCGCGCAGCACGTCCGCCGTGGGCTCCAGGGGGATGTCGGGGACGCCGCCGCTCTCCTTCTTGAACTTCTGCGCGGCGGCGCTGGCGGGGCGGAAGTCCGCCACGGCGGCGGCCATCACCAGCGCGTCGGCGGACGGGAGCGCCTCGGCCACGGCGGCGCGCATCTCCTCCGCCGTCTCCACGCGCCGCAGCTCCGCGCCGGGCGGGGGCGGCAGGGGCGAGGGGCCGGAGACCAGCACCACGTCCGCGCCCCGGCGCCAGGCCGCGGCGGCAATCTCGTATCCCATCCGGCCGGACGAGCGGTTGCCGATGAAGCGCACGGGGTCGATGGCCTCGCGCGTGGGGCCGGCGGTCACCACCACGCGCCGCCCGGCCAGCGCGCCCGCATCCCCCTCCAGCGCGCGGCCCAGGTGGGCGACGACCTCGTCCGGCTCGAGCATGCGGCCGGGTCCCTCGCCCTCGCCCCAGGCCAGCGGGCCCACGGCGGGCCCGGCGACGCGGTAGCCGATCTCGCGCAGCCGCTCGAGGTTGGCCTGCGTCTGCGGGTGGGCGTACATGCGGTCGTTCATCGCCGGGCAGACGACGACGGGCGCGGGGGTGGCCAGGAGGACGGCGGCCAGCAGGTCGTCCGCCATCCCCGCCGCCGCGCGGGAGATGAAGTTGGCGGTGGCGGGCGCCACCACCACCGCCGCGGCCTCGCGGGCCAGGCGGATGTGCAGCAGCGGATCGCCCGCGGGATACATGGACGTGTGGGCGGGGCGGCCGGTCAGGGCCTCGAAGGAAAGCGGGCGCACGAACTCCAGCGCGCCCGCGGAGAGGACGGCGTCCACCTCCGCGCCGTACAGCGCCAGGTCGCGGGCCACGGCCACCGCCTTGTACGCGGCGATGCCGCCCGTGACCCCCAGCACCACGCGGCGCCCGGCAAAGGGCCGCCGCGGACCGCGCGGCCCCGGCATGGACGCGCCCTAGAGCTCGATGCGGCGGCGCGGCACCAGGCGGAAGTCCACCGTGCCGTTGCGCACCTCTTCCAGGGAGATGGTGGTGAGCTTCTCCCTGGGCTCGTCGGTGGTGCCGGTCAGGGTGGGGTCCTCCATCAGCTCGTTGCGGCGCAGCTCGTTGAGGTTGCGCGCCATCTTGGCGGCCACCAGCACGCCCAGGTACTTGCTGCCGGTGTGGCGGGCCGCCTGGCCCGGGGTCACGACTCGCATGGAAAATCCCTCTCGTCTATCGGTGATCCCCGGCCTGCGCGGCCGGGGTGATGTGCCGCTCGATCTCCGCCGTCAGCGTCCGCACCGCGTCCTCCAGCGGCGGCCCGGGGCGGACGTCCCGCGGGCGCCCGTCCAGCAGCGCCTCCAGGTCCGCGACCGCCGCGTCCAGGTCGTCGTTCACGACCACGTGGTCGAAGTGCCCCGCCGCCCGCAGCTCGTCGCGGGCGTTGGACAGGCGCCGCCGCACCGCCGCGTCCTCCTCGCTGGCCCGCCCCACCAGCCGCTGCACCAGCACCTCGCCGGACGGGGGGAGCACGAACACCCGCACCGCGCCGGGCACCCGCCCGCGGATCTGCTCTGCGCCCTGCACGTCGATGTCCAGCAGCAGGAACTCGCCGCGCTCCACCGCCCGGTCCACGTTGGCGATGGGGGTGCCGTAGTAGTTGCCGTGCACCTCCGCCCACTCGATCAGCTCGCCCGCGTCGCGCATGCGGATGAACTCCGCGGGGCTCACGAAGTGGTAGTCCACCCCGTCCCGCTCTCCCGGCCGCGGCAGCCGCGTGGTGGCGGAGACCGAGAAGACCACGTCCGGGCGGCGGTCGCGCAGGGCGCGCGCCAGCGTGGTCGTGCCCGCGCCGGAGGGGGCGGAGAGCACCAGGGGAAAGGTGCGCGCGCCGGCCCCGCTCACTCGACGTTCTCTACCTGCTCGCGCAGGCGCTCCACCTCTTCCTTGATGGCCACCACCCGGTGCGCGATGCCGGCGTGGTTGGCCTTGGAGCCGATGGTGTTGGCCTCGCGGTGCATCTCCTGGACGAGGAACGACAGGCGCTTGCCCACCGGCTCCTCGGGGTTGGCCGCCAGCAGCTCGCGGAACAGGGCGTTGTGGGCGCGGAAGCGCACCAGCTCCTCGTTGATGTCCCAGCGCTCCGCCAGGTAGGCGATCTCCTGCGCCAGCCGCTCCTCGCTCACCCCCACGCCGCCGGACAGCTCGCGCACCGCCTCGCGCAGGCGGTCGCGTTCGACCGTCAGCCGCTCGGGCGCCAGGCCGGCGATCACGTCCAGCGCGGCGTCGATGGCGTCCAGCCGCCCCTCCAGGTCGTCCTGCAGGCGGCGCCCCTCCACCTCGCGCATGGCGGCGTTGGCGCGGGCGGCCTCTTCCACCGCGGCCTGCAGGTCCTGGCCCGGCACCTCCACGGCCGCGCCCTCGTCGTCGCGCACCAGGATGTCGGGAAAGCGCAGCAGGGTGGCCAGGTCCGGCTCGCCGCCCACGCCGAAGCGCTCCCAGATCTGGCGGAACAGGGCCAGGTAGGCGGCCACCCGCTCCTCGTCCAGCCGCAGCCCGGCGATGCCGGCCGCGCCGGGCGCCTCCAGCCGCACGGACAGGTTGACCGCGCCGCGCGACAGGTGGGCGCGCAGCCAGTCGCGCATCTGCGGCTCCCACTTGGCGAGGGCGCCGGGCGTGCGGAAGTTGGTGCTGAGATGGCGGTGGTTGACGGTCCGGACCTCTACCCGGAGCGTGCCCGCAGGGGTCTGCCGCTCCGCCTCCCCGAACCCGGTCATGCTCCGGATCATCGGCGGAAATTACCCCCGTGCACGGCTCCGGTCAATCCGCCGGGGCCGGGCCGAAGGTGCCTCACGCGGAGCCGCGGAGGGCGCGGAGAACTGCCCCGGAACTGCTGGGAACCGCTGATTTCACGCAGAGGACGCGGAGGTTCAGAAGAGAGGACGCAGAGGAACTGCGGGGGGATGATACGGCCTTGCCGCGCCGCGCAGACCGCCCCTCCCCCGAAGTTGGGGGAGGGGCAGCGAGGAACGAGCGTCTGGACTGCAAATCACGCAGAGCCGCAGAGGAAAAAGAGAGCCGCAGAGAACAGGTCAGTTCTCTGCGGCTCTCTTTTTACCTCTCAGTTCCCCTCTGCGTGATTTTAGATGCTGTTACCCGGCCGTGATGTTGAAGCCCGCGTCGACGTACATGGTCTCGCCGGTGATGCCGCTCGACAGGTCGCTGGCCAGGAAGAGCGTCGCGTTGCCCACCTCGCCCGGCTCCACGGTGCGCTTCAGCGGCGAGCGTTCGGCGGTGATCTTCATCAGGTCCCGGAAGTGCGCCACGCCGCGCGCCGCCAGCGTGTTGATGGCCCCCGCGGACACCGCGTTCACCCGGATCTTCTTCTCGCCCAGCTCCGCGGCCAGGTAGCGCACCGACGCCTCCAGCGACGCCTTGGCCACGCCCATCACGTTGTATCCCGGCACCGCCTTCTGCGAACCGTAGTAGCTCATGGTCACGATGCTGCCGCCCTCCGGCATCAGCGGCTCCGCCGCGCGCGCCAGCGCCACCAGCGAGTAGGCGCTGATCTCGTGCGCGGCCAGGAAGTCCTCGCGCTGCGTCTGCCAGAAGGGGTTGGCCATGGCCGCCTTGGGCGCGAACGCCACCGAGTGCAGCACGAAGTCCAGCCGTCCCCAGCGCTCCGTCAGCGCGGCGAACAGCGCCGCGATCTGCTCGTCGCTGCGCACGTCCAGGTCGAAGAGCGGCACGTCGCCCAGCTCCGCCACGGTCTTGGTGACGCGGTCCCGCATCACGTCGCCCTGGTAGGTAAAGGCCAGCTCCATCCCGGCGCCGTGCAGCGCGCGCGCGCACCCCCAGGCAATGGAGTTCTGGTTGGCGACGCCGACGATGAGTCCCTTCTTTCCCGCCAGGAGGCCGGCGAGCGTGGAGCTCTCGGACATGATCCCTCGTGGACCGTTGGTTTGGTGGTGCGCGCGCGTTGATGGTGCCTGCCCGGAATCTCCCCGACCGCGGCGCCGCATTCTAACCCGCGCGCCACGCGCCTTCAAGAACGCGGCTCGGCCCGGTCTCCTCGCGAGAGACCGGGCCGAGCGGGCGTGCAGGGTGGAACGCGTGGTGCCGGCGCTACCGCGCCACCACCGCGGAGTACCCGGACAGCGTCTCCCGCAGCGCGTGAGACGCGCCGGCCACCTCCATGACCTGGGCGGAGTACGCCGCCGCCTTGCGCACGTCGGGCACGGAGATGCGCAGCAGCGGCCCGTCCGCCAGCGGCCCGAACACCGCCACCCGCACCGTGGTCCCCGCGGTGCGCGAGTGCACCAGGTAGCCGCCGCCGGCGCTGGTGACGGCGCCGATCGCCTCCGGCCCGCTGATCTGCACCACCAGCGCGCGGTCGTCCGCGGCGGGCGTGGCCAGCGTCACGGTCAGGATTCCCGGCTCGGCGGGATCGGGCGGCGGCTCCGTGGTCCTGGGGCCGTCGCAGCCGGCCAGCGCCGCGAGCGCCAGCAGCGCCAGCGCCCGCCCGGTGGTCCGCGTCGTCATCGTGTCTCCTTGCCGGTGGCGGGGTCGGTGGCGGCCGGCGCCGGGGGCCGGCCGGGGTCCATGGCGTCGAGCACCTTCTGCAGCTCCGCGGCACTCGCGCCCGCGGTGCCGCTGTCCAGCAGCCAGGCCCGCACGTCGCCCACGTCCAGGCGGCCGTTGCGGTTGCCCAGCAGGTCCAGGAAGCGGAGCTGGTCCGCGGTCAGCGAGCCCGTGCCCAGGAGCTGGTCCAGCACCGCCGCCGCCGCGAGCTGCGGCTTGGCGACGGTCAGCACGAAGGCCCTCGTCTGGCTGAGCGCCCCCGTGGCCGCCGCGGCCGTGTAGGTGAAGGTGCCCGCCTCCTCCGGCGTGCCCCGCACCCGCCCGCTGGCCGCGTCCAGCGTGAGCCCGGCGGGCCGCCTGCCCTGCGTCACCCTCCACGAGACGGCGCCGGAGCCGCCCGCGGCGGCCAGCGAGTCCGCGTACGCCGCGCCCATCACCGCGCCCGGGCGCTGCGCGTCGGAGGCGATCACCAGCGCCGGGTGCACCCGCAGCGTGTAGGCGCGCGTGGCGGTGTAGGCGCCCGCGGCCAGCTGCACCGTCACCGCGAAGTCCCCCGTGGCGCCCGGCGTGCCGGAGACCACGCCGGTGCCCGCGTCCAGGGACAGGCCCGCGGGCAGCGCCCCGGCGGCGATGGACCAGGCGCGGCTCCCCGGCCCGCCGGCCGCCCGCAGCGTGTCCGCGTACGGGCTGCCGGCGGCGCCGGAGCGCAGGGAATCCGACATGATGGCCAGCGGCGGCAGCACGACGAGCGTGAAGGTGCGGCTGGCGCTGAGCGCCGTCGACGCGGCCGTCGCCGTGTAGCGGAAGGTGCCGGCCTGTGCCGGCGTGCCCGCGACGCGGCCCGCCGCGTCGAGCGCCAGGCCCGGGGGCAGCGCGCCGCCGGTGAGCGCCCAGCCGAACGTGCCGTCGCCGCCGCCGGCCACCAGCGTGTCCGCGTACTCCACCCCCGCCACGCCCGGGGGCCGCAGCGTGTCGGAGGCGATCAGGACCGGGGGGTACACCCGCAGCGTGTAGCTCTTGCTGGCGGACCACGTGCCGGACGCCGCGGTGGCGGTAAAGTCGAAGATGCCCAGGCTGCGCGGGGTGCCGGCCAGGACCCCGGACGAGGCGCCGAGCGTGACGCCGGAGGGCAGCGATCCGGAGGTGACGGACCAGGTGTAGGCGCCCAGGCCGCCGCTGGCCCGCAGCGTGTCGGCGTAGGCCACCCCCTGCGCCGCGATGCGGACGCTGTCGGTGGCGATGGCCACCGCGGAGCCGCCCCACGCGATCCGCACCCGGAAGCCGGTGGCCGTCTCCGCCTCCACGCTCACCTGGATCTCGTTCGCCGCGTCGGTGAACACCTCGCCGGGCATCCACATGGCGCCGTCGTCGTTCGCGTCCTCGTTGCCGTCCGCGTCGACCACCAGGGCGTGGCTCCCGTCGCTGTAGGGATCCACCTTGTGGATGACCACGGCCTCTCCGGGGATGCCGCCGGCCGCGTCGTAGCCGTGGACACGCCGCGCCTCCACGGTATAGAACCGGCCGGCGGGCAGCGGGATCTGCGCCAGCACGTGGCCGCCCTCCGCGGGCGGCGCCGCCACCCGGTGCAGGGTGATGGTCTGCGGCGGCCCGTACGCGGCGACGTACTTGCGCTCGGACGGGACCCAGGCGAGCAGGTCCTTGTGGTAGCCGATGGTGTGGACGGGGATGAACGCCCGCCCGCCGATGAGCTCCTCGTCCCACCGGCCGCCGCCGCTCATGACGTCCCAGCGCGAGTCGTACACCTGGCCGTAGGGGCCGGAGGAGTGGGGCAGGCCGAGCGAATGCCCGATCTCGTGCCCGTACGTGGCGTACCCCGCCCAGTTCGCCATCCAGGTCACCGGGTACGACCTCGTGACGCCGTCCAGGGTGGCGGGCCAGGACCCGCCCCAGGAAGCGATCATGGAGCCGTTCACCTGCAGGTTGATCCCGAAGAACTGGCGGAAGTCCACGTCCGCGTCCGCGCGGCCGGCGCAGTCGGCCAGGAGCTTGCCCCACCGGAGCCGCCTCGGGTCGACCGTGCCGTCGGTGTTGCGCTCGAAGTACGCCGCCTTCACGTCCGGCAGGTCGTACCACCCGGCCACCCGGCTGCCGGCCAGGTCGATGCGGCCATCGGAGAGCTCGCGCCAGTAGTGGTCCATCCCCGGATACGCGCTCCCCGTCAGCATCCGCTCGTACTCCGCTTTGCTCTTCGGCATCAGGGAGGTGGAGTCGGCAAAGCGGCAGAGGAGGGTCACGTACGGCTTGCTCCCGCTCTGCGCCGCCAGGCGGACCGCGCGGCCGCCGGGGGCCGCCGGCGCGGGAGACGCGCGGGGGGCGATCTCCGCCACCTCCAGCACGCGCTCCGCCGTGCCCGCGGCCGCCGCGAGCTCGCGGCCGGTCACCGTCACGCGCGTGCGGTCCAGCGCCAGCGGCCCGCCCCACGGCGCCGTCACCCGCGCGTCGAGCCGCAGGCGCCAGGTGCGCCCCGCGTCGTCCGTCAGCAGGTGCTGCACGATGACCCCCGGCGCGCGCTCCTGGATTCCCCACAGGATGTGGAACCATCCCTCCACGCGCTGCTGCGCCGCCGCGGGCGCCGCGTGCGCGACCGAAAACAGGGCGAGGAGGAGGGAGATGACGGGAAGCGTGGAGCGCCTGCGCATGGAGGGGAGTTCCTGCCGTGGGATGACCGCTGCGACCCCGGGGATGGGAAGCAGGGTGTTCAACGATCCGGGGGCGGATTCCGTGACGCCCGGCGATGCGGGTTGGCAGGCGGGCACCGGATCACCCGCGCGGCGGACAGCGGCCGCCCCCCGCCGGGAGTCATGAGGCGGGGCTGGCGTCCGCGGGCGTGGTCCCCGCCGCCGGCGTTGGCGGCGGGGCGGCGGGCGGCGTGGGCGCGGGGGGATTGGCGGGCGGCGGCGTGGCCGGCCGCGGCGCGGCGGCCGGGGCGGCGGTGCGCAGCGGGGCCTCTCCCCCACCCTGCAGGCCGTGCAGGTTGCGCACGCCGGTCACGCGCACGCGGTACACCGTCTCCGGCGCCAGCGGCGTGCCCGGCTGCACCAGCAGGAGCTGCGACGGCAGCGGCCCGCGCGCGCTCGCGGCGGTGTCGCGCCGCACCGTGGGACGGCCCGCCGTGTCGCCGCCGGCCGTGTCGGCGCGGGCCGTGTCCGGCGGCGGGCCGATGCGCAGCGCCCGCACCGGCACCCACACGCTGTCCGCGCCCGCGATGGCCACCTGCGAGGGGTCCAGCGGCTGGGCGGGATCCAGGAAGTCGTCGAAGCGCAGCTCGATCCACTCCCCGGACGGCCGGGCGGAGCCCAGCACCGGGCCGGTGGTGTCCGGCATCAGCACCGCCAGCTCCGCCCGCGGGGCCTGCCCCACCGCGATCTCCAGCGCCGTGGAGTCGCGCGCCTCGAACGGGTCCAGCGCCTGGTTGCGGTTGGCGTCGCGGTAGGCGCGCAGCGTGTACGCGCCCGGCGGCACCTGCTGCAGCGTGAACGCGCCCGCGCTGTCCGTGCGCGCCGCGTACACCAGCGAGTCCGGCCGCAGCACCGCCTCCACCCGCGCGTCGCGCACCGGCTGGCCGGTGGTGCGCTCCGTCACCACCCCCGTGGCGCGCGTGTCCGGGATCTCCGGGCCGGTGGAGAACACCAGCCGCGTCCCCTCCGTGCGCTTGTTGCCGAAGCGGTCCTGGATGCCCGGCGCCAGCTCCACCTGGTACACGCGCCCCGGCAGCCATCCCCGGCGCGGCTGCACACGGATCTCGTCGCCGCTCTTGTCCACCGCCACCGATCCGCCGGCCGGCGAGACGGTGACCGCCTCCTCCACCCCCTGCTCCGACAGGCCCTCGTCGAACACGAACACCGCCGGGCCCGTCCAGGAGCCCAGACGCGCCAGGGTGTCCGGCCGGGTGGCGATCAGCCGGGGCGGCTCCTTGTCCTCCGGCCCGCCCGGCGGCGGCTGCGGCTGCGCGCAGGCGGACAGCACCACGACGGCGGCCGCGAGCGCCGCGGCCAGCCTCAACGGGCACCCTCCAGCGCGGCCAGCTTCTCCGCCAGCTTCTCGCGCTGCTCGCGGAAGCTGGCCAGCTTGCCGCGCTCGTACTCCACGACGTTCACGGGGGCGCGCGCCACGAAGCTCTCGTTGCCCAGCTTCTTCTCCGTGCCGCCGATCTGCCCGTCCAGCCGCTCGATCTCGCCGCGCAGGCGGGCGCGCTCCTTCTCCAGGTCGATGACGCCGGCCAGGGGGATGAACACCTCCGTGCCCGAGCGCAGCACCGCCGTGGCCCCCACCTCGCCGTTGGCGCTGGCGAAGTCCATCTCCTCCACGCGCGCCAGGTCGCGCAGGGCGCGGCGGCTGGCGTCCAGCGCCGTCCGCACCGCGTCCGACGCCGCGGATATGCGCAGCGGCACCCGCGCGGCCGGCTGGATGCCGTACTCCGAGCGGATGTTGCGCACCGCGCCGATCACCGCCTGCAGCTCCTCCAGCAGCGCCTCCGCCTCCGCGTCCTCCCACGCCGGGCGCGGCTCCGGCCAGGCGGACACCATCAGCGCCGGCGCGTCGCCCTGCGCGCGCGGCAGCTTCTGCCACACCACCTCGGTGATGAACGGCATCACCGGGTGCAGCAGCCGCAGCGCGCCGTCCAGCACCTCCGCCAGCGTGGCGCGGGCGGCGCGCTGGCTGGCCTGGCCCGCGTCGCCCCGCAGGCGGGGCTTGGCCAGCTCCAGGTACCAGTCCGCCAGGTCGCCCCAGAAGAAGTCGTAGCCGCGGAGCGCCGCGTCCTGGAAGCGGAACTTCTCCAGCGCCTCCGTCACCTCGCGCACCGCGCGCGACAGCCGCGACAGGATCCAGCGGTCCGCCAGCTCCAGCTCCGCGCGCACCTCCTCGACGGACACGCGCGGCGCATCACCCAGGTTCATCAGCGCAAAGCGGCCCGCGTTCCACAGCTTGTTGGCGAAGTTGCGCCCCGGCCCGAACGACTCCTCCAGGTTCTCGTAGTTGAGGTTCTGGTCCGTGCCCGCGCCGCTGCCCGTGATGACCGTGTAGCGCAGCGCGTCCGCCCCGAAGCGCTGCTTGACGTCGATGGGGTCGATGCCGTTGCCCAGCGACTTGGACATCTTGCGGCCCAGGTGGTCGCGCACGGTGCCCGTCAGGTACACGTCGCTGAACGGGATGTCGCCGCGGAACTCCAGCCCCGCCATGACCATCCGCGCCACCCAGAAGAAGAGGATCTCCGGCGCCGTCACCAGTGCGTGGCCGGGGTAGAAGGCGCGCAGGTCCTCCGTCTCGTCCGGCCAGCCCAGCGTGGAGAACGGCCACAGCCAGGATGAGAACCAGGTGTCGAGCACGTCCGGGTCCTGCCGCAGCGCGTCGGCCCCGCACTTCGAGCACGCCGTGGGGTCCTCGCGGGCGACGACCGTCTCGCCGCAGCCCTCGCAGTACCACACCGGGATGCGGTGCCCCCACCAGAGCTGGCGGCTGATGCACCAGTCCCGGATGTTCTCCATCCAGTGCTCGTAGATCTTGCCGAAGCGCTCCGGGTGGAAGCGCACCCGCCCGTCGCGCCAGGCCTGCAGCGCGGGGGCCGCGAGGGGCGCCATCCGCACGAACCACTGCTCCGAGAGCCGCGGCTCCACGATGGTGCCGCAGCGGTAGCAGTGGGGGATGGAGTGCGTGTGCTCCTCCACCTTGTCCAGCAGCCCCAGCTCCTCGAACGCGGCCACGACGGCGCGGCGCGCCTCGAAGCGGTCCAGCCCGCGGAACGCCTCCGGCACCGCGTCGTTCATGGCCGCCTCGGGCGTCATCACCACCAGCGGCGGCACGCCCGTGCGCTGCGCCACCTCGAAGTCGTTGGCGTCGTGCGCGGGGGTGATCTTGACCGCACCGGAGCCGAACTCCGGGTCCGCGTACGTGTCGCCCACCACGGGGATGCGGCGCTCCGCCAGCGGCAGGTCCACCTCGCGGCCGATCAGCTCCCGGTAGCGCTCATCGTCCGGGTGCACGGCCACGGCCGTATCGCCCAGCATGGTCTCCGGGCGCGTCGTGGCGACCACGATGTACGGGCGCCCGTCCGGCAGCCGCGGCAGCCCGGGCGCCTCCACCCCCGGCGCCAGGGGATAGCGCAGGTGCCAGATGCGGCCGTGCGTCTCCTCCGGCTCCGCCTCCTCGTCGCTGAGCGCGGTCAGGCAGCGCGGGCACCAGTGGATGATGCGGTTGCCGCGGTAGACCAGCCCCTTCTCGTGCAGGCGCACGAACACCTCGCGCACCGCCCGCGACAGGCCGGGGTCCAGCGTGAAGGCCGTGCGCGTCCAGTCCAGCGAGCAGCCGATGGCGCGGAGCTGCCGCAGGATGGTGCCGCCCGTCTCCTCCACGAAGGCCCAGACGCGCTCCAGGAAGGCCTCGCGGCCCAGGTCGTAGCGCGTCTTTCCCTCCTTGGCCAGCAGCCGCTCCACCACGTTCTGCGTGGCGATGCCGGCGTGGTCGGTGCCGGGCACCCACAGCGCCTCGCGGCCCTGCATGCGGCGCCAGCGGGTGATGACGTCCTGGATGGAGTTGTTGAGCCCGTGCCCCATGTGGAGCTGGGCCGTGACGTTGGGCGGGGGGATGACGATGACGTGCGGCTGCCGCGCGGAATGCGGGTCCGCGCGGAAGAACCCCTGCGCCTCCCACCAGGCGTAGAGGGGGTCTTCGTTCTCCTGCGGGGTGTACTGCGGGGGCAGCGGCTCGGCCATCCGTCGGTCTCCGTCTCTCACGGAGCGCGCACCGCCCCGCCTACATGCTGGTTAACAGCGGATTCTATCCGGGTTTACCAGGGCGGTCAAGCGAGGACGCGGGCGTTTCCGGCCCGCCGGAAGGCTAGCGCGCGGCGGCGGGGAAGAAGGCGTCGGCGGGGACGGAGGGGTGGTCCGCGCGCTCGGGGAGCAGGGGGACGTCGGGGTCGCGGGGAAAGCCGCGGGCCGCGGCGCGCAGGAAGGCGTCCACCACGCGCGGGTCGAAGTGGGTGCCGGCGCAACGCACGATCTCGTCGCGGGCCTGGACGCAGGAGAAGGCGTCGCGGTAGGGGCGCGCGCTGATCAGCGCGTCGTAGGCGTCCACCACGGCCACGATCCGCCCCTGCAGCGCGATCTCCTCGCCCCGCAGGCCGTAGGGGTAGCCGCTGCCGTCCCAGTGCTCCTGGTGGTGCAGCACGGCGGACAGCCCCGGGCGCAGGAACGAGCTGCGCTCCATGATGGCCGCGCCCACCTCCGGGTGGCGCTTGATCTCCGCGTACTCGTCGAAGGTGAGCTGCCCCGGCTTGCGCAGGATGTGGTCGGGCACGCCGATCTTGCCCACGTCGTGCAGCAGCGCGCCGATCCACAGCGCCCGCAGCTCGTCGCCGCTCAGCCCCAGCTCGCGCCCCGTCGCCGCCGCGTAGCGGGCCACGCGCTCCACGTGCCCGCCCGTGTACTCGTCGCGCGTCTCGATGGCGGTGGCCAGGGTGCGCAGCGCGTCGATCACCAGGCCCTCGAGCTGGCCCGCCTGCTCCGCCACGCGCTCCTCCAGCCGGAGCTGGTAGGAGCGGTTCTCGCGCAGCAGCCGGCGGTAGCTGACCGCGCGCTCCGCCGCCAGGGCCACCTCGTCCACGTGGAAGGGCTTGACCAGGTAGTCGTCCGCCTGCAGGCGCAGCGCCTGCACCGCGTTCTGCACCGTGCCCGCGCCGGTCAGGATGATGAAGGCCACCGTGTCGTCCAGCGCGCGGACGCGGCGGAGCAGGTCCAGGCCGCTCATCCCGGGCATCTGCAGGTCGCTGAGGATGAGGTCCGCGCCGTGCGCCTCGAACCAGCGGAGCGCCTCCTCGCCGTTCTCCACCTCCGCCACGCGGTACGCCGGGCCGCTGAGGATGCCGCGCAGGACGGCGCGGATGCCCGCGTCGTCGTCGGCAACCAGCACGTGCAGCGGCCTGGGCGTCACGGCGCGCCTTCCCCGCCCGGGGGCGTGCCCGTCACCACGCCGAACTCGCGCACCTGCAGCCCCAGCTCGTGCGCCACGCGCAGCCCCGCGCGCCCCCGCACCGACAGCTCCGACGCCGGCACCCGCGCCACCTCGCCCCCGTTGACCCGGAACACCACCTCGTCCACGCCCACGCGCACCTCCAGCCGGTTGGGACGCCCGCCTTCCTCGGCGTCGCGATTGACGCGCGGGTCCCGGGTCCAGTCACGCACCACCGGCGTGCGCGTGCCGTCGCGCAGCTTGACCAGCAGGCTGCCGTCGCCGCGCACCAGGAAGTAGCTGTAGCGCTGGCCCCCCTCCGGCCCCTCCAGCCCGGTGCCGCCGAAGACGATGCCGTACCCCTCGTGCAGCCGCCCCGCGCGCTTCTGCAGGGTGGCGGTGATGGTGTAGGGCGGCTCCAGGTTTCCCGCGCGCTCCTGCCAGAGGATGGTGTGCGGGCCGGTCTCCACGTCCGTCCCCTCGCCGCCGGGGCGGATGGTGACGCCCTCCGCCGGGTTGGAGCGCCACGCGGGCTGTGCGGGCTCGTCCCCCCCGGCCGGCGTCTGCGCGGCAGCCGGCGTGTCGGGAGATGCGGGGGCGTCCGCGGGCTCGGCGGCGTCGTCGCGGCCGGGACAGGCGGCCAGCACCAGCAGCAGCAGCGCAGGAAAGGTGCGGGGGATGCGCATCATTCGTCGGGGCGGAGCGACCGGGCCACCTCGTCCAGCGGCAGGTCGCGCAGGGGAATCTGCATGGGGACCACGATCTCGGCCTCCGTACGGGTGCGCAGGCGGAAGGTGTCGCGCAGGTGCACCGGGATGTCCTGCCGCAGCGGGATGGTGGTCCGCACCGGGACGCGGATGTTCTGCCTGCCGAGCGGCGTGCTGACGGGCAGGTTCAGCGTGGTGTTGATGGGCAGCCGCGTGTTGAGCTTGATCGTGTACCGCTCGTCCACGGGGATGTCGAAGTGGACCGGCGTACCCGCGGGGATGCGGACGTCGTACTCGATCTTCGCGTCGCTCCGCTTCAGCCGCGCCGCCGCCCGCTCCAGCGCCGGCGCCGCCAGCCGCTCCGGGCTGCGCAGCATCCACAGCAGCACGCCGTTCAGCGCGAGCGAGAGCAGCGCCGCCGCCAGCGCGGCGGGCGCGATCCAGCGGGCGCGGGCGTCGTGGGGCGCGGCGGCGGTTTCGGACACGGCGGATGGGTGCGGGACGGATGCGGAAAACTTAGCGGCGTCGGGGGGGAATGCGAAAGTGCGAAGTTGGGAAGCGCGAAAGTACGAAGTACGTGGTACGAAGTACGGAGTGCGAGGTAGGAGATACGGGTGATTCGGATGCGGGAGGTACGGCGATGGCGGCGGCAATCCGGCCGGCGGTTGAAACCGCGCCTCCAGAAGCACGAAGTCCGCCTGCGCGGACTGAACGGGAGACTACAGTGCGAGGAGCGCAGAACCGCGCATGTCCATGGTAGAGACGCCCCGCCGGGGCGTCTCTACGGGACTGCCCCGTCACGCCAGGTCGCACCGCGCGTAGACGCCC
>DASTLD010000077.1:0-5002 GCA_035715345.1 Longimicrobium sp. | reverse complement strand
CCGGCATGCCCGCCAGCGCCTCCGCGAACGCCGCCTCCGCCTCGCTGAAGCGCTCGTTCTCGTGCAGGGCAAAGCCCAGCAGCGCCGCGCACCACCAGCGTTCCGCGCGGCACTCGCGCGCGGCGGCCAGGGCGCGGTCCGGGTGGCGCGCGTACAGCAGGTAGCGCACGCGCTGCCCGGCCACCCAGCCGTCGCCGGGCACCCGCGCGGCCGCCCGGTCCAGCACGCCCAGCAGCCGTTCCAGGTGCGGCCGCACCGTCGCGGGCTCGGCCGGCGGCCGCCAGTCCTTGTCGCCGCTCTCGAACCAGAAGCAGTAGCGGCCGATGCGCTCGTCGCAGGGGCCGCGGGGCGAGGAGAGCGCGCGCGGCAGCAGCCTGAACCGCGCCCGCTCGAACGCCGCCTGCGCGCTCCTGGCCCGCGCCACCACCTCCGCCGAGTCCACCGCCTGCGGCCGGATGGCGCGCGCGGACGCCCCCGTCTGCGCCTGTGCGGAGACGGTGAGCACGAGAGACGATGCCAGGAGGATGCTGCCGCGGACGAAGCGTGCGGCCATACCGGGCGTCCTGCGCTGAGGTGAGCGGCGGCGACCCTGGCGCGCGCTGCATCGCCCGCGCCATCGCCAGCAAGGACGCCTACCCCGTCCCGCCGCTCACACTCCAAGCCGTCGCCGCGGAGCGCTTGTCCGTTGGGTCGTCGTGAGCAAGCGTAAGCCCCGGCCCGGGGAGCGGGACCGGGGCTCTCGCCCGGAGGTTACGGACGTTTGGAAGGCTCAAGGTTGCGCGATGCCCACTCGCTTACCTGCCGCACCTCGTGCGGGCTGAGCTTCGGAGGGGGCGGAACCGGCGGCTTGGATCCCCCGCGAGGAGAAGAGAGCGAGCAGTGCGGCCCCGCCGGTGGCCCCGACCTGTTCTCAGCCATTTTCGCGTCCTTCGAGCCAGAGTGCCGGATCGTAAACCGCTGGTGGGTTCAGCGCGAGCGGATAATAGTGCTTCCGCGCTACCCACTTGAAGCCCTGATGCCGCGTGATCGCCGCGACGTCGATCGGCGGTGCGACGGTAGGAGCGCCTTCCTTGAACCGGACGTAGCCAACCGTCACATCGGCCAGATACTTCACAAGCTCGATGGCATCCTGAATCGGCATGCCCGGATGCGCAAGCTGTGTGCGCGAGATCAGGACCTGGTTCGCCACCTCGGACGAGAGCCCCGCGGCTGTCAACCGTTGATGTGCCTCGATCGACCATCCGTAGACGAGTCGTTGCAGCGCCTCCGGCATACCCCAGAAACTGATTACACCTGCGCGGTCACGGGCGTGCCGCAACTCAGCGGGGGCGCATCTTCCCTCGGAGTCCACGCCCAGGGTCCAGACTTCAGAATAGTAGTCCCCGCCAGAAAACCCAGCAACGACGAATCCCAGGACAGGATACCTCGGAGCCGTTCTCCAGCGGGTGGCTGCTCCCGCTCCGCACGCGTCTCCTCTGGCGGATCCTCTCCATCCGCACGCTGCCGTTCATCCAGCGGCACAGGTGGCGGAAAATCGATGGTGTAGAGTTCCTCGTAGAAGAATTCGCGGACGCGACTGGCTATCTCCTCCATCGTGTAGCGCTCGGGGTCGAGCCTCCACTCCGGATGGTCGGGATCGAGTCCGGACAGGCGCCGCCGCAAGTCACGGGTGAGACTGCCGATGGACAGGCCTGCCAAACTACCCAGCCCGTACGTCATCAGACCGACGGGAAGCCCCCTGACCAGATTGATCGTCTTCTCGGCGGTATTGTAAACGTTGAAATACTCTCCGTTCTCACCGATCAGGGAGGAAGCGCTGTCGGTCCCCAGAACCACCCCGTCACCGACTTTGAGGCAGATCGCGATCGTCATGGCAGCGGCAGCGATTCGAGGCGCAACCACCGTGACTCGCCTCCGTTCCGGAGTCCGGCTCCGTTCTACTCACGGTCGCCGGCCCGCCACTCGTGCGATCATCGGGAGGCAGAGAGTAATGTGATCCTCTCACCCGCTCCAAGCCGCGACCCGCCACGAAAGGTCAGGGATTTCTCTTAACCCGTGCCCCCGCTCACGTTGCGGCCGCCGAGGGCGAAAACGACGGCGACGAGGAGGATGAGGATCATGCCGTAGGCCGCGGCGCCGCCGAAGTCGAAGCCGCGCAGCCGCGACAGCATCTCCACGCTGATGGGCCGCGTACGGTGGGTGTAGAGCAGGATGCTGGCGACGAACTCGCCCAGCGCGGTCACGAACGCCAGCAGCGCGCCCGCCGCCAGCCCCGGCAGCACCAGCGGCAGCACCACGCGCCGCGCCGTCGTCAGCCGTGAGGCGCCCAGCGAGGCGGCGGCCTCTTCCAGCGCGGGGTCCAGCTGGCGGAAGCTGGCCAGCGCCGCGCGCGTGACCAGCGGGATGTTGCGGATGAAGTAGGCCAGCGGCAGGATGGCGAACGTCCCCACCAGCACGAAGCGCCCCGCCAGCGGCCGGTCCACGCTGAAGGTGCTGGCCAGCGCCACGGCCAGCACGGTGCCGGGCAGCGCCCACGGCAGCACCACCAGCGCGCTCACCCACCCCCGGCTCCTCCCCTTTCCACGCGCCAGCAGGTACGCGGCCGCGTACGCGAAGACGACGTTCGCGAGCGTCGCGAGCGTGGCCATCTTCAGCGAGTTGAGCACGGGCACCAGCCGCTCCGGCTCGGACGCCAGGCGCGTGTAGTTCTCCGCCGAGTACTCGGGCGGCAGCGCCTGGATGGTCCAGGTGCCCTCGGGCACCAGCGACACCAGCAGCACGGTGGCGTGCGGCAGCAGCAGGAAGCCGACGGCCAGCGCGGAGCCCAGCGTCAGCGGCCAGGTGCGCCCCCCGCGCGCGGGGGGCGCGGCGCCCAGGCCCTTGCCGGCGCCGGTGTACTCGCGCTTGCCCTCGTAGCGCTGCAGCAGCCACAGGAACACCAGCGAGGTCACCACCAGCACCACCGCCTCCACCGCCACCAGCCCGTCCTCGCCGTTGAGCTTGCTGTTGTAGAGCTGCGTGGTCAGCACGCGGAAGCCGCCGCCGAACACGTACGGCGCGCTGAACGACGCCATGGAGGTCATGAACACCAGCAGCGCCGCGCCCCCGATGGCCGGCGCCAGCATGGGCAGCGTCACGCGGCGCAGCGTGGTCCAGCGCCCGGCACCCAGCGCGGCGGCGGCCTCCGCGTACCCCGCGTCCAGCCGCGACAGGCCGGCGGAGGTGAAGAGGTAGAAGTAGACGTACATGGTGTAGGCGTGCACCAGCAGCACCGCCCACGCGCCGGACAGCCGCCAGGGCGCGCGCTCCATCCCCAGCAGCTCCTGCACGCCGCGGGTCAGGAACCCGCTCTCCCCGTACAGGAACATGAAGGAGATGGTGCCCACCAGCGGCGGCAGCAGCACCGGCATGGCCGCCAGCGCGCCGAACACGCGCCGCCCGGGGAAGTCGCGCCGCGCGAAGAGGAAGGCCAGCGGAATGCCGATCAGCCCCGACAGCAGCACGCTGGCCAGGGAGATCCAGACGCTGTTCCACAGCGCCTCGCGCTCGGAGGCGCTGCCCAGGAAGCGCGCGTAGTGCTCCGTGGTGGCGCCGCCCTCGCCGCGGAAGCTGTCCGCCAGCACGAACAAGTTGGGATACAGCACCAGCCACAGCAGCACCACCGCGACCGGGATCGCGAGCGCCAGGTGCGGGCGGCGGATCCGGCCCATCGCGCTCACGCCCGCTCCGCCGGGAAGGCGACCGGCTCCGCCCCGTCGTGCAGCGCCAGCCCGACGGCGCCGCCCGGCTCCGCTTCTCCCGGGCGGCCCTGGACGAGCGCGTCGGTGCCGTCGCCCAGCTCGACGTGGTAGAAGGTGGCGGCGCCGGCAAAGCGGCGGTCGCGCACCGTGCCACGCAGCGCATCGCCCGTGTCCGCGGGGGTGATGCGGAGCGATTCGGGGCGTGCCATCACCCGCACCGCCGCGCCGGGGGATGCGCCCGCGGCCAGGCGCGCGCGCCAGGCGGGACCGGCGGCCAGCCGCACGATCCCCATCGCCCCGTCCGCCGATTCCACCGTGCCGGCGATGAAGTTGGCGCGGCCCAGGAACGCGGCGACGAAGGCGTTGGCGGGCGATGCGTACAGCTCCTCGGGCGCGCCGAGCTGCTGCAGCCGCCCGCGGTCCAGCACGGCGATGCGGTCGGAGAGCGCGAACGCTTCTTCCTGGTCGTGCGTGACGAAGATGGCGGTCATGCCCAGGCGCTTGAGCAGGGCGCGCAGCTCGTCGCGGGTGCGCTCGCGCAGGGCGGCGTCCAGGTTGGAGAGCGGCTCGTCCAGCAGCAGCAGCGGCGGCTCCGGCGCCAGCGCGCGGGCCAGGGCGACGCGCTGCTGCTGGCCGCCGGAGAGCGCCTGCACGCGGCGGCGGGCGTACGGCCCCATCTCCGCCAGCGCGAGCGCGCGGTCCACGCTGGGGCCGATCCCGTCGCGCCTGTCGCCGCGCGACTTGAGGCCGAACGCCACGTTCTCCCACACGTCCAGGTGCGGACAGAGCGCGTAGTTCTGGAACACCATCCCCACGTCGCGCTTCTGCGGCGGCAGGGCGCTCACGTCGCGGTCGCCGACCACGACGCGGCCGGACGTGGGCGTCTCGAAGCCGGCGATCATCCGCAGCGTGGTGGTCTTGCCGCAGCCGGAGGGGCCCAGGAGCGTGAGGAACTCGCCCGCGGGCACCTCCAGCGAAACGCCGTCCACCGCGACCGTCTCGCCGAAGCGGCGGGTCAGGTTCTCGAGCCGGAGCATCGACCGCAGTGCGGGAGCGCGAGATGGCGGAAGTGCGAAAGTGCCGAAGCCGAGGGGGTCATCGCGCTCCCTTACCTCTTACGTGCTCGTCCCAGTACCGCATCCACTCCGGGGTCTTCTGCTGCAGGAGGGCCCAGTCGAGCGGCTCTGGCCTGATCTCCCGCTTCGCCCGGCGCAGCCCCTCCGGGAGCGAGTCCTCGGGGATGTCGGTGCGCGCCGGGAGGC
>DASTLD010000076.1:0-19705 GCA_035715345.1 Longimicrobium sp. | reverse complement strand
TTGGCGGCGTACTGCTGGGGAGGGAACTCCGCCGGGCAGCTCGGCGACGGCTCCACCGCGCCGAGCGAGGTCCCCCGGCCGGTGGCCGCGGACTCGCTGGTGCAGGTGGCCGCGGGCGAGCGGTTCACCTGCGGCACCACGCTCTCGCGCGGCGTGCAGTGCTGGGGCGACAACTCCCTGGGCCAGCTCGGCGACGGCGGCACCGCGTCCCGCACCACCGCGGCGGCGGTCGCGCTGCCCCCCGGCGTGGCCGGCGGCGTCCGCGGCACGGCGGCGGGGCGGCACCACGCCTGCGCCGCCGCCGCCAGCGGCCAGGTGGCCTGCTGGGGCGCCAACGGCTCCGGCCAGCTCGGCACTCCGTCGACGGCGGCGTGTGGCACGCCCGCCACCCCATGCGCGCCGCTCCCCGCCGTGGTGCCCGGAACGGGGGCCGCCGTGTTCGCGGCCGCCGCCGCCACCTACACGTGCGCGCTGGGCCAGGACGAGCGCGCGGCCTGCTGGGGCGTGCTGCCGTGGCGCGACGGAACGCCGGTGTCGCCGCAGCCGACCGCCCCGTTGCTGCTCCTGACCCGGCTGGCCACGGGCGCCGACCACGCGTGCGGCCTGACGCCCGCGGGGTTTGCGTACTGCTGGGGCATGGGGGGATGGGGACAGCTCGGCACCGACAGGGTCGCCGTGCGCTGCGGCGGTGTGCCGTGCACCCCCGTGCCGGTGCCGGTGGAAGGCGGCATCCTCTTCTCCCAGATCGCCGCGGGCGACGGGTTCACCTGCGGCCTGGCCACCAACGAGCGGATCTACTGCTGGGGGCGCAATGACCGCGGCCAGCGCGGCGCGCCGGCCGGCTCGGCCGCGTGCGGCGGACAGCCGTGCGAGACCATTCCACGGCCCGTCGAGGGCCTGCACCGCTTCTCCGCGCTGGGCACGGGAGCCGCGCACGCGTGCGCCGTCACCCCGCAGGGGCGGCTGTACTGCTGGGGGCGCAACGACCAGGGCCAGCTCGGGGTGGGAGACCGCCTGGACCGCTCCCTGCCGACGCCTGTGCTCGCGCCCTTAGTGGCGGCGGAAGCCGCGGCGGGTCGGTAGGAGGCCGGGCGCGATCCTGGCGGATGGACACGAGCAAGCCCCGCCGCGAACAGGGTTTCGCGGCGGGGCTTTCGTCCATTCGTTCGTGTGCGCCCGACGGGATTCGAACACGAGACCTGCGGCCTCGGAGATTTCGCGTTCCGTCGACGGGGATCACGCGACCCGGCCGCGCCACTTCCCATCCCTGGCCGCAGCCCGCATCATAGGCGCTCCGCACCGTGCGCCGCCCCTCGGCCGCACGGGCCGCACCCGCGGACCTCCCCTCCACGCGCGGCGCCATGACCCGTCCCCTCCTGCTTCTTTCCGCCGCCATCGCCGCGCACGCGCTGTCGGGGTGCGCCGGCGCGCGGACGGGGCCCGCGCGCCCGCCTCCGGTCGCGTCGGACGGCGACACGATGCGCGCGTTCAGCGGCGAGGCGGAGCTCGCGGAGCTCCTCGTCCGGCTCCGCGAGGAGGGCAAGCGGGAATACGACCGGGTGCACGCCAACGATCCGCCCACGGGGCCGATCGTCGACCACTTCTACTATCCCCCGCTGCCGCCCCCGCTGCCGGCCGGCGTGCCGCTCCAGACCTCCGCCACGCCGCCCCCGGGTGGGTCCGGCACCATCGAGTCCTCGCCCCCTCCGCCCACCCCATCCACCGCGCCGGCGCCCGGCGCACCGCCCACGGGCGCGGCGCCCCGCGCGGGGGGATCGCTCCCACCGCCCGTCTCCCTCCCCGCGCCCGCCCCTGGCCGCGCCGCGCCCGTGCAGGGTGGCGCGCCCGCGAACGGCACCGCCCCCGGCGCGGCGGTGCCGGGCGTGGACGAGGGAGGCATCGTGAAGGCGGCGGGCGACTACCTGGTGGTGCTGCACCGCGGGCGGCTGTTCACCGTCCGCATCGGCGGGGGCGCGCTGGAGCCGGTGTCGGCGGTGGACGCGTTCGGGCCAGGCGCTCCGCCCGGGAGCTACACCTACGACCGGCTGCTGGTGTCCGGGGACCGGGTGGTCGTCCTGGGGAGCGCGTTCACGGGGTTCGACGACCGCGTGCACGTGGGCGTCTTTCACCTGGCGCCCGACGGGCGGCTTGCGCACCGGGGCACGTACGGAGTGCGCTCCGTGGACCCCTACGGCCGCTACTACCACAAGGAGCAGGCGGACGCCGTCCGCCTGGTCGGCGACCGGCTCGTGATCTACGTCCCGCTGGACGTCGACGCCAGGAACCCGCTGGCCGGCTTTCCCGCCGTGTCCGGCCCGGGCGCGGCCTCCACCCCCGCGTCCGACGTGCGCGTGTACCGCCCCGCGGGACGCGTAAGCTGGCTGAGCCTGCACCTGCACGCGCTGACCACCTGCGACCTGGCGGACGGCCCGCCGCGCTGCCGCTCCATCGCGCTCCTGGCGGGCGGCGACCGCCCCTTCCACGTCACCTCCACCGCCGTCTACGTCTGGGCCACGCAGCAGGAGTGGGACGAGACGCTGCCGGAGCGCTCGGTGCTGTACCGCATGCCGCTGGACGGCTCCGCCCCCACGGCGCTGCACGTGGCCGGCAGGCCGGTGGACGGGAGCTCGTTCCTGGAGCGCGACGGGCACCTTCACGTGCTGGTCCGCCGGGGCGCCCCCGGTACACCGGCGAACGCGGGGTACGCCCTGCTGCGCGTGCCCGTCTCCGCGCTGGGCTCCGGGAGGGACACGGCCGCCGCCGCATACTACCGCCCGCTTGCCGGCACCTGGGGCCCGTTCCAGCACCGCTTCGTCGGCGACTGGCTGGTCTACGGCATCACCGACTCGCCGATGGGCGGCGCCTCGACGGTGCACGCGGTGCGGCTGGCGGGTGGCGGCGAATCGCGGGTGGTCCTCCCGTACCGGCTGGAGCGGGTGGAGGCGATGGACCCCGACGCTGCCGCGGTCGTCGGCAGCGACGGGCGCGGCCAGCACCTGGCCGTCGTGCGCCTGGGCCCCGCCGGTACCGCCCTCGCGGACCAGCGGAGCCTCGGCCCCGTGCGTCTCCGGCCGGGCTTCCAGTACCGCCCGGACGGCGATGGCTCGGGCGTGCTGGCCCTGCCCCTCTACGGCCCCGACCGCCCGGGGCACGAGTACCTGAGGCTCGGCTCCGCGGGTGTCCGCTTCCTGCGCAGCCGGGACGGCCGCCTGGCGGACATGGGCGAGCTGGCGTCCGGGGAGCCGACCGGCGACGACGCCTGCGTGTCGAGCTGCGGGCTGTGGTACGGCAACGCGCGCGCGCTCTTCCTGCGCGGCCGCGTGCTGGCGCTGCTCGGCTACGAGCTGGTGGAAGGGATGGAGGAAGGCGGGGCCATCCGCGAGCTGCGCCGCGTGGGGTTCGCGCCGCGCTGAGGGCGGGGGCCGGAAACGAGGGAGAGGTCCGGGATCAGGCGGTGGGATCGGCCTGCCCGGCGGCGAGAGAGACCGGCGCGGAGAAGTAGACCGCGCGCACGAACGGGCGGTGGCCGAAGACGGCGCGGAGCACGGCGGCCAGCTCTGCCAGGATGCGGCGGCGCTCTTCGGGCGACGGCTCGCGCCAGTACGCCTCCAGGTCGTCGCGAAAGAGCGGCTCCACGGCGGCGAAGGGCAGCGCGCGCTGCAGCGCGGCGGCGGCGGAGTCGCCCTGCCAGGCCAGGAGCAGCGGGTCCGGGGCGCCGGCCAGGCGCGGCTCGGTGGACTGCTCCCACACGCCGCCCACGGCCGCGCGCACCTGTGCCGCGCCGTTGCGGAAGAAGGAGCTGGGCGGCACCGGGTCCGTGACCGCGGCGGCGATGTACGCGGCCGTCGCGTCGGCCAGCGTGGCGCCGGGCAGGACGTCGAGCGCGCCCCGGGCGTACAGCGCGCGCGCCGCCGCCAGCACGTCCGGCAGGGGGTCCGCGTCGGCGAGCGCGGCCGCGCGCACGGGAGCGCGCGACGCGCGGACCAGGACGCGCGCCTCCACCGCGCCCACGACGTGCTCCTCCACGCGCGGGCCCGTGCGCAGGAGCAGGCGGTCGCCCAGCACGCGGGCGCGGCGCGAAGCGTGAAGCAGCGTGTCGCCGTTCCACTCCAGCGCGTCCGCCGCCTCGCGCCGCAGCTCGTCCACCCTCTCCTCCGCCAGGTCGGCGATCCCCAGCAGCAGCTCGAAGCGCCCCAGGTCCACCGCCACGTCGCGCGCCCACGGCGCGCGCTTGTCGGCCGCGATCTCCCCGCGCAGGGCGCGGTAGACCGCGAGCGGGGCGGAGCGCTCGGGCCCGGCCGCGGCTTCCGCCTCCCGGGCCGCGTCCGCCGCCGCCGCGCCGTGCCGCGCCAGCGCGCCCAGGCCGGCGCCGAAGAACGCGTCGACGTGCTCGCGCCGCGCCCCGGCGTAAGCCTCATCACCCGCGTCGTCCGCGGGTGATGAGGCGGCCGCGGGAGACGACTCCGCGCCCGGGAGCAGGACGGAGGGCGTGGACGCATCGTGCAGGCGGAGCAGGAACCAGCCGGCGCCCGCCTCGCCCAGCATGACCCCCGGCGGCAGGGGCGCGCCGGACGCCGCGCCGGGGGCCGGGAGCGCGCGCAGCCTGCCGCCCGCCATCACCCGCGCCCCCGCTTCTTCTGCCGCGGCGCGCCACTCCGGGCGGTCCAGCACCCGCGCGGCGGCCAGCAGCAGCTCGCCGGAGCCGGAAACACCGTGGCAGAGCCCGGGGTCGGGGTGGGCGTCGGGGTGGGCCAGCGCGGCGCGGACGGCGGCCTCCGCCTCCGCGCGGTACGACGCGCGTCCCACGAGCTGCCAGGCGCGCAGGCGCACCAGCCCGATCCCCACCGCGCCGTGGCACCAGGCGAAGGCGGCGTTCCCCAGCCAGGGCGTGCCGCCCCCCTCGCGGCGCACGCGGTCCTCCAGGCCCTCCGGCCCCTCGTGCTGCAGCAGATGGGTGAGCCAGGGGTGGCGCAGGTCGAACCAGGCCCCCTCCGTCGGCTCGAAGAAGCGCCGCTCGTACAGCAGCGCCTGCTCGGCCGCGTAGCGGTGGCGGCCGTCGCCGAGCGCGCGGAACAGCTCCAGCGAAGCGCGCCCCACGCCCGCGGCGCCGTGGCCCAGCCCCGTGGGCGGGCGCACGTACACCTCGCCGGGGTCCGTCCACGACCACCCCCACGGCTCGCGCTCGGCCCGCTGCAGGATGCGCTCGCCCAGGCGTACGGCCAGCGCGCGGCAGAGCGCCTCGTCCAGCGGGCCGGGCGGCTCCAGGAGCGCGGGCACGGCCCCCGCGGCGCCGTGCCGCACCCCCACGGGCCCCTCCGGCAGCGGCCCCTCCGCGAGCGGGCGCAGCAGCGCCTCCGCGCCTTCGCGCAGGTCGTCGCGTCCCCAGAGCGCGGCGGCGCGGGCGGCGGCGCAGGCCACGCCCACCCGGCCGTGATAGAAGCTGGCCGCTTCCCCGCCCTCCAGCGCCTGCGCGGCGCGGAGGGCGTGGCGGATGCCGCCGTCGGCCGCGCGGCGCAGGGCGGGGTGCGGGGCGATACGGTCCACCTCCGCCAGGAACCAGGCGATGCCCGCCGAGCCGGCGTACACGTCCGCCGCGGGGCGCGCGCCGGCGGCGGGCCAGGCGCAGGTCCCCGCCTGCCACGCCGCGCGCCCGGCCAGGTGCAGGCCGATGCGCACCGCCGCGTCGAGGAACGGCGGCTCGCTCACCGGCGGGAGAACGATGGGGGATGCGGACCCGCGCGGCCGGACGGCATCACTACGCCCCCGGGGCGCCGAACGCGCGGGCCAGCAGGTGGCCCAGGTACGCCTCCTCGCCCGGGGAGACGCCCAGGCGGTTGTTCATCATGTGGAGATACGAGGGCGTCAGCGCGCGCAGCGCTCCGGGCCAGTCCGTGACGGGACCGCGGTAGGTGGACAGCCCCCCCGCCTCCTGGAGCGCGCGCAGCCGCGCGGCCACGTCCCCCGCGCCGGCGGCGTACGCGTCCAGCGGCTCGGGCAGCGCGTCCGGGCCGTCGTCCAGCGCGGCCCAGATGGCCTCCACCTGCTCCATCAGCTCGGCGTTCTGCGCAAAGCCGTCGTCGAAGCGCTCACGCACGGCGGCGACGCCGCCGTCCGCCTGCACCCACGAGGCGCGGTGGATGGCCGCCACCTCCGCCGCCAGCGCCCGGTCGCGGGTCAGCGCGCCCAGCAGCACCACCATGGACGCCAGCGCCAGCCCGAAGCGCGCCTCCTGGTCGCCGGAATCGAAGGACTCCAGCAGGGCCAGCGCCGCCTGGCTGGAGTGGCAGAAGAGCTCCTCCGCCAGGGGCACCCCCCGGGGCCCGCCGTAGCGCACCGTCTCCGGCTCGTACGGAATCCACCAGAGCGCGGGCGAGACGGGCGACGGACCACCGGGCGGCGCCGGGTCCGCGTACGGCCGCCCCGCCAGCTCCGGCGGCAGGTGCAGGGCGACGTGCGCCTCCAGCGCGGGCCGCACCTCCTGGCGCAGCACGTCCGCCGCGCCGTGCAGCCGCAGGCGGACGTGCAGCCCCAGGTGGCTGTAGCGGATGAAGAACCATCGCCCCACCCACCCGCGCGACCGCGCCGCGTCCACGAACGGGCGCACCACGCGCGTGATCACCCGGTCCGCCGCCGCGCGGTCCTCGCCGGCGTAGAACAGGTGCGCGCTCAGCCACTCGCCGTCCGGCGCGCCCGTCACCCCCACGACAGCAGCGTGGGATAGCGGTCCGGATCGGTCATGCGCAGGAGCGTGTAGCCGATCCCCGCGGTCCCCTGCCACAGCCCGCCGCCCAGGTGCCGGTCGCTGCCGTCCTCCGCGGTCCCGGCAATGCCCCAGCCGCGCTCGTCCACCGCCTCCAGGGTGGCCTGCGCCAGGCGCTGCGACTGCCGCACCAGCGAATCGTTCTCCAGCACGCGCCCCGCCTCCAGCAGGATGTCGACGATGCCGAAGTTCCCGCAGCAGAGGTGGTCCAGCTCGCGCAGGGGCGACTCGCTGGTCCGCGTCAGCGCGCGGTCCAGGTCGCCGACCACGTCGCCCTCGTCCCCCTCGCGCAGCACGTACAGCGCGGCCAGGCGGCTCAGCACCATCCCCGGCGCGCCGTGGCACCACCCGGAGATGATCTCCTCCGTGGGCTGGCCGCGCGTGTCCGGCCAGTCGCCCACGTCCTCGCGATAGACGGTGCGCTCCCACGCGAACGCCTCGATGGCGGCGTCGTAGAAGCGCGCCTCGTCCGTGGCCTGGTGCAGCCGCAGGAGCGCGCAGGCGATCCCGCTGCTGCCGTGCGCGAAGCCGGTGGAGAGCGCGGGCTCCAGCGTGGCCCAGGCGCGCAGCCCGGTCTCCGGGTCGGTGCCGCGCCGGGCCAGCAGGTGGTCGCCGCAGGCCACGGCGCGCGCCAGCACGGCCGGGTCGCCCGTGTGGTCGTACAGCGCCAGCAGCCCGAGCGCCGCCCCGGCCGCCCCCCAGAACAGCTCGTGCCTGCGGTCGTGCGCGATGCGCTCCGGCGTCAGCACCTGCGCCAGCGCCGCGGCGTCGTCCAGCAGCTCCGGGCGGTTCAGGAACTGGCTCATCCGCACCAGCGCGTACACCTGCGAGCCCACGCCGGTGAGCCCGTAGCCCACCCGGGCCAGCAGCCGCTCGCGGAACGCCGCGTCCGCCGCCCCGGCGCGCACGGCCTGCGACGCGCCGAGCGCCGCCTCCTCGTGCGCGGGGTCGCCGGTGGTGGAGAAGAGCGCGGCGAAGAAGAGCGCCTCGCCCATGCGGCCGTTGAAGATCCCCGCGTCCCTGGCGGGGCTCAGGTCCGCCGTGTAGCCGCGGTGCCAGGTGATTGCCCCGCCGGGCTCCGGCTCGGCCGTCCGCAGCAGGTCCGCGGCGATGGAAACGCTGCGCCGCAGCAGATGCTCAGGCGCGAGAAGGTCGGTGCTCTCGCCGATGCTCATGGAGATCCGGGCGGAGGGAGGGACGGGCGCGAACCAGATGTTCGCCAGCGGACGGCGTGCCGCGCAAGAACGGACGTGCTCCGCCGGCCCGCGCGCGGGGGCTTCTTCGCGCGCGGCGGCAGCGGCGTCCGCGCGCTGCCGGCCTTTGCGGCCTACGCAAGCACGCGGACCCCGGGACGACTCCCGGGGTCCGCCCCCGCCCTGCCGCGGATCACCGCGCGCTCACGCGCTCAGCAGACGTAGTCGCAGGTCTCGGAGCAGGTCTCGAAGCACGTGAAAGCGCCCGTTTCGTTGCAGCAGTCCGTCTGCGAGGCGCCCGAGTCGTTGGACGGGCCCGCGCAGCTATCGATGCACCACGTCGCGGCCCCGCACGAGTTGGTACACGCCGTACAGTAGGTGCAGGCACCACATTGATCCATTCCACGCACCGTACCCCGTTCGGCGCTCGGACCGGCCGTCGTCTCGAACGACTTGAGCCGGAGCTCGGCCAGGTTCAGGCGCAGCTTGCCATTGGCCATGCAAGTCCTCCCGGGTGATGGTGTACCGGACGACGCAACACGATAGGAATTCAAGCTCCTTCTGGAGCGGCGGTTTGGCAAGAAGATCCTGCACCGGGGGCGCCCACGCGCAATCCGAAAGCGCGCGGACCCCGGAGGCGTTCCGGGGTCCGCGCATGGGCCGCCGCGGACGGCTGCCTGCCCGCCGGCTCAGCAGCAGCAGGTGGCGTGGCAGTTCCCGCAGCAGGTGTTGCCGCAGACCCCGCAGCAGGTGTTGGCGCAGGTCGCGTAGCAGGTGCCGTAGCACGAGTCGTCGCAGGTGCCGTTCCACGACTCATAGCAGCCGGTGTCGGTCTGCGACGCGTTGTTGCAGGTCCAGTTGTAGCACGCCAGCCGCGCCTCCGACACCGTGCAGTAGGTGCAGGCGCCGCACTGCTCCATGCCCTGCACCGTGCCGCGCGCGGGCGTGGGGCTTTCCGTGGTCTCGAACGATTTGAGGCGGAGGTCCGCCAGGTTCAGGCGCAGCTTGCCGTTGGGCATCGGGCCTCCCCGTGGGGATGGGTTGTGGACGGAATACGACAGGAAATTCAAGGTCGCCCCGCGGGAGGAATTTGGCAAGGAGGCCGTGGACGCGCACGGACCCCGGAGCGGCTCCGGGGTCCGTGCCTGTGCCGCCGCGGGCGGCTGCCTGCCGGCTCAGCAGCAGCAGCAGGTGGCGTGGCAGTTCCCGCAGCAGGTGTTGCCACAGACCCCGCAGCAGGTGTAGGCGCAGGTCGGGTCGTAGCAGGTGCCGTAGCACGAGCCGTCGCACGTGCCGTTCCACGAGTCCGGGCAGCCGGTGTCGGTCTGCGACGCGTTCAGGCAGGTGTTGTTGTAGCACGCCAGCCGCGCCTCCGACATCGTGCAGTAGGTGCAGGCGCCGCACTGCTCCATGCCCTGCACCGTGCCGCGCGCGGGGGTGGGGCTTTCCGTCGTCTCGAACGATTTGAGGCGGAGGTCCGCCAGGTTCAGGCGCAGCTTGCCATTGGGCATCAAAGCCTCCCCGTGGGTGGGTGATGGACGGAATACGACAGGAATTTTAAGGTTGCCCCGCGGGCGGAGTTTGGCAAGCCCGGCGTGGAAGGCGGGCGCGGTCGTGCGTTGCGCCCGCCGCGGAAGGTCATTCCGTCAACCCGCCGTCTGGCCCGCCCGCAGCCGCGCGGCCGCCCGGGCCAGCGCCGGGAGCGAGTCCGGGCGCAGCGGCAGCGCCCCGGCCACCAGCGCGTGGAACGCCGGATCGCGCTCGGCCAGGGTGGCAAAGACGCGCACGTACTTCGCCTTCTCGTCCAGCACCACGCCGTGCCGGAGGCACCAGGCATCCAGCAGCGCCTGGAACAGGTCCAGGCGCACCGGCCCGGCGCGCAGCTCGTCCTCCATCGTCCCCAGCTCCCGCAGCAGCCCCTCCGCGCGCCGGAGCAGGTTGGCGCCGCGCTCGTCGGCGCGCGCGGCCCGGGCCTCGACCACGCGGCCCAGGGTGCCACGCAGGCGCTGCAGGTGCCCGCCCGGATCGTCCTCCGCCCGGGCGTTCAGCACGAAGGGCGTGTTGGTGTCCACCACCCCGGCGGACGCGATCTGCGGGTCCGGGACCGCGTCCGGCGTGGAGCGCACGCAGAGGACGGCCACGCCCAGCCCCTCGTAGGTCAGCGCGAACGACATGTCCCGCTGGAAGGCGCCGGTGACCACCAGGTCCAGGTCGCTGGCCTCCGTGTAGTCGCCGCGGCCCACGGAGCCGGCCACCGCCAGTGCGGCGTCCGGCAGGCGGCGGCGCAGCGCCTCCAGGAGGGCGCGCGCGGTGGCGGTGTGCCGGTCGTCGGGGCGGCCGGGCAGGAAGCCGGACGCCTCGGGGGCGGCGCTCACGGGCGGCCTTCCAGCTTTACGCCCAGCGCCGCGAAGACGCACGGGTGCACGCGGGCCAGCGGCTCCCCGCCGACGAACCGCTCCAGCGCCTCCAGCGACAGCGCCCACTCGCGCGCCGCGCGGGAGCAGGCCTCGTCCAGCCCCCGGCCACGCGCCTGCTCGCGGTGCCCGGGGAGCGCGTGCTCGGGCCCGTGCGCCAGCAGCAGGGCGTCGTCGCCACGGCACTTCACCGCCGGGGCCGTCGGACCGTCCGCCGCCGGTTCCAGCGGGCGCACCACCACGCCCCTGCCGCCGCGCGCCACGGCCGCTTGCCACCACGCCCGTGCCATCCCGTCCGACCCCGGATCCGCGAGATCGATCACCGTCTGCTCCGTTTCCAGCAGGGTGTGCGGCGCCGCGGCCGCCGCAGCGGCCAGCCGGTCCAGGTGCCAGCGCGGGTCGCGCGCCGCGTACACGGCGCCCTCGCCCGCCAGCACGCGCACGGGCGCAAGGCGCAGGTCCCCCACCGCGTACGCGGGAACACAGAGGCGCCGGACCGCGTCCTCGTACACGCACACCGCCGCGGCGCGCGCGCGGACGCGGGCCAGGAGCGCCGCGGCGTCCGCGTCCTCCGCCGCGGGCCGGGCGAGCGCTTTCTCCTCCGCGGCGAGCGTCGCCAGCTCCGCGGCCGCCGCGCCCCAGTAGAGCGCGAGCGCCGGGCGGTCGCCGGGGTCCACCTCGCGCATCAGCGGCGAGCCGGGACCCATCACCCCCTCCAGCGCCACCCACTCCGTCCCCAGCTCCCGCCACAGGCCGCCGGCGTCCAGCGCGCCGCGCACCCGCTCCAGGAAGTCTTCCTCCGCCTCGCGCGTGGCGAAGTACCGCCGCCCCACGGCGGTGTAGACCGCGCCCGTCTCCCCCGCCGCCGCCCCGAAGCGGTTCCGCGCCACACCCGCGTCGCGGCACACGACGACCACCACCCGCGTGCCCGCGTGCAGCTCCTGCAGCGCCACGCGCTCCACCCCGCGGGCGCGGTAGTACGCGAGCGCCGCCGAGGGATGCTCCCGCGCGTCCGTTCCCGGCGCCGTCTCCGCCGCGGGGGTGGTGGCGGGGAGGTAGACCAGCCAGCGCGGATCGACCGCGAAGCGGCTGATGGGCTCCAGCGCCGCCGCGGACTCGTCCGCCGTCACGTGCACGGGGCCCAGCCGGGTGGAGACGGTCCGCTCGCCCGCGACCTCTTCCAGGCTCGGCCAGCCGCCGGACGCGGACGCCGCCGCGTCCACCGGCGCCGGCGGCGGGCCGGGGAGCCGCGTGAACACCGCCACCTGCGTGAGCGCGCCCACGCCCGGGGTCTCCACGCCCACGGCGCCGAAGCGCACCGCGTACCCGTGCCGCGCGGCCACCGCGCCGGCCCACGCCTGGAACTCGGCGCGGGTCCACTCGAAGCGGTGGTCCGCGTGGCGCAGCGCTCCGCCGCGATGGTACTCGAAGAGGGTGTTGTACTCCGCGTTCGGTGTGGTCAGGACGATGGTGCCGGGGCGCGCCGCGGCCCACAGCGCGTCCTCGAACGCGGCCAGCTGCGGCGGGTCCAGGTGCTCGACGACCTCCACCACGGCCGCGGCGTCGAAGCCCGCCAGCCGCGCGTCGCGGTACGGCAGGGAGCCGTGCAGCACGCGCCCGCGCCCGCCGGGCGGCAGCGCGGCCCGGGCCTGCGCCAGCGCGCCGCGCTCCACCTCCACGCCCACCACCTCGGTGAACTGCGGCTCCTCCAGCAGCCGGCCCAGGAGCGCGCCGGTGCCGCATCCCAGGTCCAGCACGCGCCGCGCGCCGCTCTCCTTCAGCGCCGCCACCACCGTCTCGTGGCGGCGCCCGTGCCGCTCCACGCCGAACCCCCCCAGCACGATGCGGCGCTCCAGCATCTGGCGCTTGGGATGGCTCTCCAGCCAGTGACGGCCCGCGTCCCAGAGGGCCGCGCCCGCGGCGGCGTCGTGCGGCTCCACCCCCGCGGTGTCCAGCAGGCGCAGGAGCACACACAGGTGCACAGCCACGTCCTCCATGGGATGGCGGCCGCGGAGCACCAGCGAGTAGTACCAGCTCCCCGGCGCCCGCGGCTGCCGCCGGTCCAGCGGCAGCAGCGTGGCCTCGATCGTGTACCCGAGCGGCGCGAAGAGGCGGGTAAAGGCCACCTCGCCCTCGGGAGAGGCGATCGCCGGGAGCCACACCTCCACCGCGCGGGGCTGGCCGCCGTCGCCGCCGGGCGCGGCGGGGAGCAGCCGGCCGGCGGCGTCCGCGAGCAGCGCCGTCCGCGGGCGCGCCCCGCGTTCGGGAAACGGTAGGCCCGCGGGGTCCGGCTCCACCAGCACCGCCACCTCGTCCGGCCCCGGATGGAAGAGGTGCGCGCGGCCCCCCGGCAACTCCACCGTGCGCACCGCGCCAGGCGTGCGCACGGTGCCCGCCGCGGGCGGTTCCAGCGGGCGCAGCGTCAGCAGCATGGGAAAAGCGGACTCGCGGAAGGGATGGGATCGTACGTGGGAAGGGACGGCGCGCCACGAGATATAACGCGCCGCCGCGCATGGAGGGAAGAGTCGGGCGCGAAATGTACGCGCCGCTACGCGCGGACGGCGGGCGAGGCGCCGAGATCCACCAGGAAGACGCGGTCCCACGCGGGCGGGACGGGCGAGAGGGAGGCCAGGAGCACCAGGCCCACCCCCGCGGCCCCCTCCAGCACGCCGGGGCGATCCACCCAGGCGGCGCCGCCGCTCCCGGGCGCGCGGAAAGGGAAGCGTGAGCGGGCCGTCTCCGGCACCGGGAGGTCCAGGGTGACGTGCAGCCAGCCGAGCGCCTCGTCGCGCAGCGCGGCCTCTCCCGTGGCCCGCCAGGCGCGGTGGAAGAGGTGCGCCAGGCCCGACGCGCCGTGGCAGAAGGGGGCGTCCGCCACGCCGGCCCCCACCGTCTCGCCTCCGGCCGCGGCCAGCAGCACGCCGCGCGCGTGCGCATCCAGCTCCGCACTCCCCAGCGCGCGGGCCGCGGCCAGGAGGGCAATGCCCACGCCGGGGTCGCCGTAGCACCACGCGAGCCGCGCGCGCTCGGGCGCCTGGCCGGGGACGACCTGCCCGGGGTAGCGCGACGGCGAGCCCGTGGGAAGCTCGCGGGCGCGGAGCCAGCGCACGGCGCCGTGGAGCAGCTCCCGCGCGCGGCCTTCCGCCACGCCCGCGTCCACCGCCCGCGCCAGCAGCGCGATGACCCCCGCCGCCCCGTGCGCCATGCCCAGGTCGTACACGCCCGCGGGAAGGCGCGCGCGCTGCCAGGGCTGCAGCGACTCCGGCGGCGTGAGCCACGCGGCACCCTCGCCGGTGCGCTCCGCGGCGCGCTCGAGGTGCTCCACCACCGCCTCCAGCGCCTCCGCGGCGGCGGGCGCGGGAAGGCGCTCCAGCGCGTACACGCCCAGCCCCACCAGGCCGCGCACCAGGTCGAACGCGCCCGGCGCCGGCTCCGCGCGCAGCGCCGCAAGCACCGCCCGGTCCACCGCGGCCAGCACCTCTTCGCCGGGACCGGCGCCGCCCCGCGCGACGAGGTGCGCCAGCGTCCACGCCACGCCCGGGGCGCCGCGGTACAGGCTGAGCGAGGGCCCGGGCAGCTCCATGGCGCCGATCGCCCGGTCCAGCAGCGCCCGCGCGGCATCGCCCGCGTCCTCGTCCCCCGTCGCGGCGTGCAGCACGTGGAAGAAGAGGGCGATCCCCGCGTCACCCGCCGCCAGCCCTGCATTGCCCGTCTCCCCGGTGCCCGGCAGCAGCGTCGCGAGCTCCGCGGCCACGCTGAGAACGGCCTCCCACGCCCGCTCCCCGAGCGCGCCCTCCACCAGCGGCGGCCACGCGGGGCCTGCTTCGAGATCCGGAGGGAGCGGTCGGTCCATCGGATGGGCGGTCAGCAGCCGAAGGCCTGTCGGACGGCGCCCCGGTACCGGCGGCTGGACGACACCTTGGTGCCGTCCGCCAGCTCGAACAGGTACTCGCCGAGCCCCCACGCGCTGAGCGTCTGCACGCGCTCCACGTTCACGATGATCGAGCGGTGGATGCGCAGGAAGCGCCGCGGATCCAGCATCCCCTCCATCTCGCGCACCGTGGCGCGCAGCAGGTGCGAGGCGCCGGGAACGTGCAGGCGCACGTAGTTGTCGGCGGCCTCGATCCAGGTGATGTCGGCGGCGCGCACCACGTGGAAGCGCTCGCCCGCGCGGACGGCAAAGCGGGTGCGGTAGGCGGGCGCCCCGCCCAGCTGCTCCAGCAGCGCCAGGAGCCCGGGGTCCACCGCGGGGGCCACGCCCGCGCCCAGCCGCCTGCGCACCCGCTGCAGCGCCTCGCCCAGCCGCTCCGCGCCGATGGGCTTGAGCAGGTAGTCGACGGCGTTCGCGTCGAACGCCCGCAGCGCGAACTCGTCGTACGCCGTGGCAAAGATCACCGCCGGCGCCTGCGCGGGCCCCATCCCGGCCACCACGTCGAAGCCGGTCCCCCCCGGCATCTGCACGTCCAGGAACACCAGGTCGGGCCGCTCGGCGGCGATGGCCTCCGCCGCCTCGTCCCCGCTGGCGCACTCCCCGATCACGCGGACGTCGGCATGGCCGGCCAGCAGCGTGGTCAGCCGCTCGCGCGCCAGCGCCTCGTCGTCCACCACCAGCGTCCGCAGGGTCCCGGTGCTCATCCAGCGCTCCCATCCGTGGTGTGGCGCAGGGGAAGGCGGATCCGCACGGTCAGCCCCTCGCCCGGCCGGCTCTCCAGCTCGAAGCGGTGCCGCGCGCCGTAGAGGGCGTGCAGCCGGGCGCGGGTGTTGGCCAGCCCCACCCCTTCCGCCCCGCCGGTGTAGCCGGGGGGCAGCCCGGCCCCGTTGTCGCGCACCTCCAGGGTCAGGGCCGCGGGCTCTCCGCCCGTCTCCGCGCGCACCTCGATCTTCCCCGCCCCGCTGCGCGCCACCGCGTGGCGCACGGCGTTCTCCACCAGCGGCTGCAGCAGCAGGTGGGGAACCAGCGCGCCCGCCGCCCCGGGCGCCATCGCCACCTCGACGCGCAGCCGGTCGCCGAACCGGACGGACTCGATGTCCGTGTACAGGCGCAGCAGCTCCAGCTCCTGCCCCAGCGGGAGCTCCTGCGCCTCCGCGAGGCGCGTGGAGCGCTCCAGCAGCAGCTGGAGCCGGGCCAGCATCTCCTGCGCGGCGGCCACGTCGCGGTGCATGAGCGTGGCGATGGACTGCAGGGTGTTGAAGAGGAAGTGGGGCCGGAGCTGCAGCGCGAGCGCGTCCAGCTGCGCGTGCAGCAGGTCCGCGCCCAGCCGGTCCGTGCGGATCTCCTGGCCCCGCCACCCGGCCGCGGCCCCGAACGCCAGCCCCACGCACACCAGGCTGGTTCCGAGCAGCAGCCAGGGCGGCAGGCTGGCGAGCGCGAGGCCCCAGGGGTCCGTGCAGCTGGTCCAGCCCAGCCGGCAGTAGAGCCTGGACTCCGCGGTGAAGAGCAGCGCGATCAGCACGGTGGCCAGCGCGCACCGCGCCAGGGTGGCCGCCCGTCCCGGGCGGGGGCGGAGCAGCGCGACGGCCAGGCCCAGCAGGCACGCGCCGGTCCAGAAGCCCGCCGAGACCAGGGCGCGCGCCACCGCGCCGAGCAGCGGGATGCCCCCGGCCCGCGGCGCGGGCAGGCCCAGGTACAGGATGCTGGCGGTGAAGGCGGCCACCCCGGTGGCCCAGTACAGGCCCAGCCACCGCGCCCCGGGCCGGAGCAGCGCCGCCACCGCCCGCGGGCCGCCCTCCGCCGGCTCCAGCGCGCCGGCGGCGCCGGCGGCAGGGCGCGGGGCGCTCACCGGCGCTCCCGCCGCACGGCGTTCCCGGGCCGCAGGGGCAGCTCCAGCACCCCCTCCGCTCCCCCGCCCGGGACGTCGGTGTAGCCGAAGCGCTGGTCGTCCCCGTAGAGCTCCTCCAGGCTGCGCGCCAGGGCGCGGACGCCTTCCTGGTCGCGCGCCGCGGCGGGTACCCGCACGCCGTCGGACACGCGCAGCCGCAGCCGCGCGCCCTCCGCCCGCGCCTCCACCGCGAGGACCGGGGGCACACCGGCGGCCGCCGCGCCCAGCGCCGCCTCCACGAAGGCGGAGACGCTCCCCGCCGGCACCCGGGCGGCGAGCAGCTCGCCCGGCACCCGTTCGCGCAGGTCCGCGGCCTGGCCGCCGCGGCCCGCGTGCACGTCCAGGAACGCCGCGACGTACTCCAGCTCGGCGGCGAGCGTCACCTGGTCCGCGCGGGCCCGCTCCAGGCTCAGCCGCAGCAGCTCGCTGACCCGCAGCAGCAGCCGGTCCGCCGCGCCCGCGTCCCGCGGGATGCGCCGCGAGATGGCGTCGAACGACGCCAGCAGGAACTCCGGCTGCAGCCGGCTGTGCAGCACGCGGCGGCGGGCGCGGGCCAGCTCCGCCTGCATCCACGCCGCGGCGGCCGCGCGGTGGCGCTGCTCGACCACCGCCCGCAGCCCCACGCCCAGCCCCACGAAGGTGGTGGTGGCCAGGAGGTTCCCGGGAAGCGTCTCGGCCAGCACGCGGTCGAACGGCACCCACGTGAGCCCCTCGACCGCCTCCTCCACGAGGTAGTCCGCCACGACCCGCACCAGGCTCAGCGCCAGGGCGAACGCGGCCACCACCGCCGCGTTCCGGCGCGTGGGCGCGCGCCCCGCGGGGAGCATCCACCCCACCACCAGGCCCCCCGCGAAGGCGGCCGCGGTCGAGCCGGCGTCGAACGCGGAGACGACGAGAACGTCGCCCAGCGAGAGCTGCTGGCGGAGGAGAAGGTAGTAGCCGCCGATCCAGGCCGCCGCGCAGAAGGCGGAGACGGCGAGCGCAACCCCCAGCAGCTCCCGCGTGCCCGCGAGCGCCGCCACGGCGCGGAGCGACCGCGGCGGCGGCGGGGGCCCTGCCAGCGGAGCCGGTGGGTGGGGCAAGGGGGGAGCGGCGGGCTGCATTCGCGGCGAAGGCGGGCGGCCGGCCTGATCCGCGGGCAGGCCCGGGGAAGACTACACGCAGCCGGCCGGCAGTGGGTGGAAGCGTCGGATAATGCCACCGGGAGTGCCGCCGGCGCTACCCCGTCCCGGGCCGGCGAGCACGAGCCGCGGCGGCGTGCCGGCCCGCGGAATGGCCGGCGGGTGACGCGGAGCTTCGCCCGCGCCCCGTGGACCGCCCTCCGCACATCCACTCGCCCCCGCCGTCCATCCACTCACCCGGAGGGTGCTACACGTGGCCCCTTCGTCGTGGCGCTCCCCCGCCGCCGGCGGGAACTTTGATGGCGTCAACCCTTTTCATCCCAGCTTCCAGGAGTCGCACATGCACAAGCTCATGCTGAACCTCGAGGACCTGACCGTCGAGTCGTTCGCCACCACGGTGGGGATGGAGGCGCGCGGCACCGTGGACGCGCACGCGAGTCTCGACAACAACACCAACTGCGGCACCTACTGCCAGACGGAAGCCTACCGGCTGACGTGTGCGCCCACGAACTGCACGGAGGGGTACGACGACAGCGACGACGGCTTCTGCCCGAGCGTTCCGGCCACGTGCGTGGGCTGCCCGCCGCAGACGTACGGCCACACCTGCTACGGCCACACGGGATGCGGCACCTGCCCCGGTGCGGTGACCTGCGACCTGGACTACGGGTGCAGCGGCAACTCCATGGACATGCAGCCCTGCTGAGCCCGCCGGGCAGGCGACCGCCTGGCACCTGGCCCCCGCGGGGGGGAAGGGCGCCAGGCGGGACCTCCACGGAAAAAGCCCCGCCGCGAGAAGTCTCGCGGCCGGGCCGTTCATTCGTTTCGTATGCGGTGCGCTCTTGTGCACCGCTGAGCGGGCAAGGGCGTCGACCTTAGCCCATCATGGCGGTCAGAAGCGGACGAGGCGTCCTATCGACGCGGACACCTCGCCTGCCGGCACCTCGCAGCCCGTCTCTGCGGGAATCTCGTCGACTCCTCGTCCTTCGTTGACGGACCGCCCCCGCACCTCCGCTCACACGCCTAGGCACTCAGGGCAGTCGGTGTAGGTGGCCCCACACGTCCAGCACGGATCGGTGGCGCAGTTGCTGTAGCACACGGTCGGACAACTGTTACAGGTTTCATTCGCACATGTATAGCACCCAGTGCGGTAGTGCGACGGACACACCGTATCGCAATGCGTTTGCGGTTGCCCTTCAGACTCCTGGTACGCCTTCACTGTCCTCCCTTGAACGAGACCCTCGGGATCCACCTCGAACGATTCGACCTCGAGTTCGTCCAGTTTTAGCTTCTTCTTCATGGAGGTACCTCCGGCTGAGGGGTGAATACGATGGGAGCGGGATACGCATCATGCAATTTACGACGTTTAACATCGCGCAAGTCATGTGCCGAAAGTATCGCCCCTGTGGTATTCTCGCGTCACTTGTATAAGGCGCTTTGCGGTCGCCGCCGAGTGTGGCGCGTCACATCTTGGACGGTCGAGGATCAGGGACGGAAAAAAGGCCCCGCCGCGAGAGTCTCGCGGCGGGGCCGTTCATTCGTTCGTATGCGCCCGACAGGATTCGAACCTGTGACCTTCGGCTCCGGAGGCCGACGCTCTATCCAGCTGAGCTACGAGCGCGCGTGGTACGGGAGGGGAGGCGAATAAGCCGAGTTCTGTCCCCGTCCTTGCGGATGGAGGAGGATCATTTCTCTGGGGCCGACGTTGCCGCCGGCCTCGTGCAGCCTACCCGGGACTGGTAGCGGAGCGGGCAGCTCCTCGTCCCTGCTTGGCCTTGCTCCGGGTGGGGTTTGCCGTGCCGCCCCTGTCGCCAGTGGCGCGGTGCGCTCTTACCGCACCGTTTCACCCTTGCCTGTGCCCGAAGGCCATCGGCGGTTTGCTTTCTGTTGCACTTTCCGTGGCCTCGCGGCCCCCGGCCGTTAGCCGGCACCCTGCCCTGCGGAGCTCGGACTTTCCTCGACGCGCCGAAGCGCGCCGCGATCCTCACTCGCCTCCCGACCCGCGTTGTCAAACAGTGCCCAGGAGAGGACTCGAACCTCCACGCCGGTTAAGGCACCAGATCCTTAGTCTGGCCTGTCTACCAGTTTCAGCACCTGGGCATGAGCCGCCGTTCGTGCGTGTTCCGCGGACAGTGCTCCCGAGAGGACTCGAACCTCCACGAGCTTGCGCCCACTAGATCCTGAATCTAGCGCGTCTACCAGTTCCGCCACAGGAGCGTCCCGGTCCGCAAAAACGCCGATCCGACTTCTCAAAGAGGGCGGCGGGCCCCGTGGAGCCGCGCCGCCTCAGGTGCGCCCGGAGAGATTCGAACTCCCGGCCTTCTGATCCGTAGTCAGACGCTCTATCCAGCTGAGCTACGGGCGCACAAACAACAGATCCTACCAGTGCACCGGGTAGGAA
>DASTLD010000075.1:0-10582 GCA_035715345.1 Longimicrobium sp. | reverse complement strand
GCCGCCGCGCGGAAGCGGGCCGGCAGCGTGTCGCCGCTCCCCGCGTCGCCCAGGGCCCGGCCGGAGTCCGCCGGCACGTACCGCCGGTCCGCCAGCACCTCCCGGTCCTGCTCCAGCAGCCCCGCCACCAGCCGTTCGTGGGCCCGCTCCACGCGCGCCGCGGCGGGCCGCAGCGCGAAGAAGACCAGCCCCGCGACCACCGCGGCCATGAGCCCGGTGCCGCCGATGCCCAGGTTGCGCTCGCGGCGGGCTGCGGCGTGGCGCTGGCGCCAGCCCAGCACGGCGGGCCCCATCACGTCGTGGAAGATCTGGTAGGCGCCGTCCGACTCGCGCAGGATGCGGATGCGCTGCCCGGCCAGGAGCTTGAGCGTGCGCGTGACGCGCGCCTCCGGCACGCGCGTGTAGTAGGCCAGCGTCTCCGCCGTGTGGGCGATCTTGGCGCCGCCGGGCGTCACCAGGTAGCGGAACAGCCGCGACGCCGTCTCGCGGTCCGCGCGCGACAGCCCCTTCATCACCTCGTCCAGGTGCGTGCTGACGATGCGCGCCGCCCCGCCCAGCTTGCGGTACGTCTGCAGCCGCAGCGTGCCCGACTTCAGCCGCATCTCCTCGCGCCAGAGCCGCGTCATCACCAGCTGCAGGTAGGGCGCCTCGATCTCGCCGGCCGCCGCCTCGTCGCGGCGCAGCGCGCCGTGGCCGCGGTCGCCCAGCGCCACCTTGCCGCCCTGGATCTCCGCCAGCACCGCGTCCACCAGCCCCGGCTCCGCCTTGACCGCCCTGCCCGGATGCTCCGCGCTGAACGTCGCCAGCGGCTTGACGACGGCCTCGCGCGCGCTGCGCGGGTCCAGGTGGCCCACGCGCAGGTAGTTCTCGAACAGCCGGGGGATCAGCCCCTTGAAGGCGTCCAGCGACGCCAGTGCGTCCTCGCGCAGGGAGACCAGGAAGCGGGCGCGGAGGGTGGGGTGGTTGACCGCCTGCGCGAGCTGCCAGGGAAAGCTGCCGGGGCCGGTGCCCTCGTGGCCGTGGTAGAGGAAGTACTCCTCGAACTGGTCCAGGACCACGAGCAGGTCGGCGTCCAGCCGCTCCGACCAGTGCGCCAGCACCTCCGCCAGCGCCGCGCCCTGCGGCGGGCCGGGGTCCGGCTCCGCGAGCAGGGGCTCCGCGGCGCGGCGGACCGCATCGGCCAGCATGCGCAGCGGGTCGTCGCGCCAGGCGCCCGCCACCACCACCGCGAAGCCCGGGCTGCCCGCGCCCTCCACGTTGCTCTCCGCCAGCGCCCCAAGGTCGCGGGCCACGCCGGCGCGCAGCAGCGAGCTCTTGCCCACGCCGCTCTGCCCGTACAGCAGCGTCAGGCGGTGCGCCATCAGGTTGGCGGTGATGATGCGGCGCTCGCCGTCGCGGCCGAAGAAGTAGTCGGCGTCCTCCTCGCCGTACGGCACCAGCCCCTTGTAGGGCCCCTCCGCCGCGGCCGTCACGGGGCGGCCTCCGCCGCGTCGCGCGCGGCCAGGCTGGCCTCCAGCCCCTCCACGTACTCCTCGATGGTCACGTCCAGGATCTCCACCTCGCGGCGCTGCCAGAACTTCTGGTCCACCGCGGCCGGTCTGAGCTGCACGGACCAGGACTTGAACTTGAGCGAGCGCTCGCTCCAGATGCGGTGCAGGATCACGCGCAGGTTCCAGTCGCGCAGGCTGTATCCCAGGAACAGGAAGTGGCTCTGCTTGAGCTCCACCACGAGTTGCACGGGGAGCAGCATGGAGATGTCCGTGCGCGTCAGGTAGTCGATGTAGTGGTCCTCGGTGATGACGTAGCTGTCCTGGCTCACGTCCGCGCGCACCACGGCGCCGTGGATCTTGAGGATGACCGGGCGCTGCTCCAGGTCGAACGCGTGGTACTCGTTGGGGCGGTCGATGAGGGTGGACGCGCCGTCGGGCCGGATGTGCAGGAACTTGCCCTTGTTCTGCCCGTCCGCCACGTACACGACGGTGTCGAACGGCTCGCCGGCGTCGCGGAAGGCGCGCTCCAGCAGGTCGTCGTAGTTGGTGGTGACGATGAGCTGGTAGCGCGGCCTGGGGCGGATGCGGCGCACGTGGGCGGGCAGCGCGGCCAGGAAGCGGTGCAGCGGCGTCAGCGGGTAGTCGCGGTCGAAGATGCCGCGCAGCTCCTGGTACAGCACACCGGAGCCCAGCTCCAGCTCCAGGAACTGCGACACGCGGCCCAGCTCCCAGTGGTCCTGGCCGGGGTAGCCCGCCGTCTCGGCCAGGTGGCCGGAAAGCTCGCCCCCGCTGGGCAGGAAGTCCGTGCCGGAGCTCCACTGGAAGCCTTCCGGCCGGCCGCACAGGTTGGCGCCCGCGCCCAGCAGCGGCACCACGGAGCGCTTGAGCAGCGCGTTGACGATCAGGTCGTAGTGGCCGGGCAGGACGGGCATGCAGGGAGACTCCGGGCTGGCGGGGTCGGGGGATCGGCCGGGGCACTGCGGATCCGGAAGGGATTCAGTGGGACGGGGATTGCGGATTTTCGCGGGCGGCCGCTCGCGCGCCGGAGGCGGGCCGCGCTGGCGCGGCGCGATCTGCGATTCGTGGCCGCTATGGTGGCAGGATATGTATGTTCATCCCCGCCGCGCAACAGCCGTGAGCGGCGGTCTCCGAGCACGATGCGCTGATGAGGAAGCGAGCCTCGATCCTGCTGGCGGCCGCGGCCGCCGTGGTGGCGGCGGCCACGGCGGCGACGCGGTCGCCGGACGCGCGGCCGGGGCGGCAGCCGGAGCCGGCGGTCCGCGTCGTCGCGTACGGCGGGGCGGAGTACTACGTGGTCCACGCGGACCTGCGGCGCCACCGCGTCCGGCTCCACTGGAAGGACCGCGCAGGCCGGCCGTACGGCTCCCCCTCCGCCCTGGCGCGCGCGCTGGCCGCGGAGGGGGAGCGCGTGGTCGCGGTCACCAACGGCGCCATCTTCTCGCGGGAGATGGCGCCGCTGGGGCTGCACGTGGAGCGCGGCGCGGCCCTGGTCCCCCTGAACCGCGGCGCCGGCACGGGCAACTTCTTCCGCCCGGCGCCCAACGCCGTCTTCGCCGTGCTGCGCGACGGCACCGCCCGCATCGTCCGCCGCGACGCCGCCGTGCCGCTGGCCGCGCGGATGGTGGAGGGCGCGCAGTCCGGCCCGCGCCTGGTGGAGCGCGGCCGCACCCGGCACCGCTTCGGCGACCGGCGCATGCACCGCACCGGCATCGGCGTCTGCTCGCCCACCGACGTCTACCTGGTCGTCACCAGGACGGGCGCGTCGCTCAACGAGCTGGCGCGGCTCTACCGCGAGCGGCTGGGCTGCGCGGACGCCATGTTCCTGGACGGCGGCGGCGTGCGCGGCCTCGTGGCGGCGCGCGACACCCTCGAGGAGAACGTCCACGGCGCGTTCGTGGGGATGATCTCCGTGGTGGAGCGCTGAGCCTTCGCCGTTCACCGGGCGGCGCCGGACGCGGCCTCCTGCGCTTGAGCCCGCACCCGCACGGGACCGATCGCGGCCGGCCCGGCTATGCGGCCGCGGCCACGGGCGCGTCGCCCGGCAGGCGGAACGGCTCGGGCCGGGTGCCGTCCTGGTCCGTGAAGCCGTACTCGCGGGCCAGCTCTCCCGCCGTGAGCAGGCGCCCGGACCGCTCCAGCACCGCGGCATCGCCCGCCAGCGCCACGACGGCGCGCGCCAGGTACACCGGCGACTCCGTGCCGGAGAGGTCGAACGGCGCGGCGGCGTGCGCGGCCAGCACGCGCTCCGTGCGCATGAACCCCGGCGCCACCGCCATCGCCGCCACGCCGTGCGGACGAAGGTCGTGCGCCATGCCGAGCACCATGCGGATGATGGCGGCCTTGGCGCTGTCGTAGATCACGTTGCCCATGTAGCGGCCGAACGCCCAGGCCACGGTGCTCACGATGAGCCCGCGCCCGCGCGGGGCCATCAGCGGCGCGGCCAGCGCGCTCGCGGTGAAGTGCGCCCGCACGCCGGCGCCGTACATCCGCTCCCACCGCTCCAGCGGCTGCCGCCAGAACTCCGCGTCGAAGTCCGCATCGAAGTACCCCTCGTACCCGCCCCACACGTTGTTCACCAGCAGGTCCGGCGCGCCCGCCTCCGCCGCCACGCGCGCGAAGAGGGCCCGCGCCTCCGCGTCCACCGTGTGGTCCACCCGCACCGCTATGCCGCGGCCGCCGCGGGCGGTCACCTCGTCCGCCGCATCGTCGATGGTGCCCGGCAGGTCTTCCGTCCGTCCGCCGCCGCGCATGCTCCGCCCCGTGACGTAGACCGTCGCGCCCGCGGCGCCCAGCTCAGCGGCGATCGCCCGCCCCGCGCCCCGGCTGGCGCCCGTGACGACCGCCACCTTCCCGCCCAGATCGATGTCCATCTCCCTTGCTCCCGCGCGAGTGTGTGCCTTGCCGGCGGAGGGCGCCGGCGATATCGTGAATGACCGTTCATTAACTATGTAAACCACCATTCACAAACGCAAGGGTCTGATGAGCCCACGTCCCCGAACGGTGTCCGACGCCACCATCCTGCACGCGGCGGGGCGGGCCATCTCGCGCCTGGGTCCGGCGCGCCTGACCCTGGCGGACGTCGCGGCGGAAGCGGGTGTAGCGCCGCCCACGCTGCTGCAGCGCTTCGGGTCCAAGCGCGGGCTGCTGCTGGCGTTCGCGGCGCGCGGGATCGAAGGCGCGCGGCGGGCGTTCGCGGCGGCCCGGACGCGGATGCCATCCCCACTGGAGGCGGTGGTGGAGGCGCTGGTGGGGATGACCGCGGCGGTCGCCACGCGCGAGGCCATGGCGAACCACCTGGCGTTCCTGCAGATGGACCTGGCGGACCCGGAGTTCCACGCCCACGCGCGGACGCACGCCGTGGTGCTGCGGGAGGAGATCGGGGCGTGCCTGGATCGAGCCGTCGCGCGGGGAGAGCTGCCGGCGGCGGAGACCGGGCCGGCGGCGCGGGCCGTCCACGCCGCGTTCAACGGCGCGCTGCTCGCCTGGGCCGTGGACGGTGAGGGGACGGTGGAGCAGGCGGTGCGGGATGCCGTCGGGGTGGTGCTGCGCGGGCTAGACGCGGAAGGGAGGCGCCGCGCGGCGCCTCCCCCAGGATGACAACGGTGTGGCGCGGACGCTGTCGCCGCGCGGCAGACGTTCTCTGCGTCCTCCGCGCCTCTGCGTGAGTCAATCGGTCCGCTGGTCCTCCGCGCGGCGCCCGCCGGCACGGCGTTCCAGCGCGCGCGAAGGCTCCAGCGTGCGCGGCAGGATCACGGTGAAGGCGGCGCCCTGCCCGGGCGCGCTCTCCACGCGCACGTCGCCGCCCAGCAGCTCCGCCAGGCGCCGCGTGACGCTCAGCCCCAGCCCGGTGCCGCCCGCCTGCCGCGTGCGCGAGTGGTCCGCCTGCCAGAACGGCTCGAACACCTGCGCGATCTGCTCCGCCGTGAGCCCCACCCCCGTGTCGCGCACGGTGATGCGCACGCCGCCGCCCGACGCCTGCGTGCTCAGCGAGACGGTGCCCGCCTCGGTGAACTTGATGGCGTTGGAGAGCAGGTTGAGCAGGATCTGGCGCAGCTTGCCGGGGTCCGTGCACATCCGCACGGCGCGCGGCGGCAGCTCCATCCCGAACGCCAGCCCCTTCTGGGCGGCCAGCGGCTGGAGGAGCGCGGCCGTCTCGCGCACCAGCTCGCCCAGCTCCACGTCCTCGGGATGCGCCTCCTCGCGCCCCGCCTCCAGCCGCGAGAACGCCAGGATCTGCTCGATGATCTGCAGCAGGTGCCGTGCGCTGGCGGCGATGCGCTCCACCTGCTGCACCGAGCCCGTCTCCAGCGGGTGCGGCACGCCGAGCTGCAGCAGCTCCGCGTAGCCAAGGATGGCGTTGAGCGGCGTGCGCAGCTCGTGGCTCATCACCGCCAGGAACTCGCTCTTGGCCTGGTTGGCGGCCGTGGCGGCCCCGTACAGGCGCGCGTTGTCCACCGCCAGCGCCGCGCGGCGCGCCACCTCCTCCGCCAGCGGCACGTCCGCTGCCGCGTGCCGCCGCCCGCTCTGCGACATGCACAGGGTGATGACGCCCAGCGTGCGGTCGCGCGCCACCATGGGCACGGCCAGGATGGACGCCGGGCGCAGCCGCAGCAGCAGCGCCAGGTGCCCGGGGCCGATGGACATCCGCCGCAGGAACGCGTCGTCCAGCTCCTCCACGAGCTGCGGCCGGCCGGTGCGCACCGCGCGGATGCCGGGGTTGTCCGCCGAGCAGGGGTCCGGGGGATACGCGCGCGCCTCGTCCGCCAGCGGCTGCCGCGCGGCGTCGGAGTGCGCGGCGGCCACGCGCTGCAGCGCTCCCGAATCGTCCGCCACGTCCACCAGGCAGTAGTCCGCGAGGAAGGGCGTGCACAGCCGGGCCACCCCGGAGAGCGTGGCCTCCACGTCCAGCGACGAGGCCAGCAGGCTGCCCGCCTCCGCCAGGAAGCGCTGCACCTGCTCCTCGCGCTGCCGCTCCGCCAGCTGCTCGCGCAGCGCCTGCTCGTCGCGCGTGCGGGCGATGGCCACCGCCACCTGCCCCGCGATGGTCTGCGCGAGCTGCACGTCCTCCGGCGTGAAGGGGTGCGGCTCGTCGTAGTAGAGCATGAACTTGCCGAGCAGGCGCCCCTGCGTGACCAGGGGAAAGAAGCCGCAGGCGCGGATGCCCTCGCCCAGCACCGTGGCCTTCAGCTCCACGCCCAGCGACCCGTCCGCCGCGACGTCGGGAAGGGTGATCGGCTTCGGGTCCGGCGCGTCGGGCGTCCAGGGCGAGTGCCCGTCCACCGCGGCCCGGTACCCGGCGGAGATGCCGCGCCACGCCTTGAAGCGCATCACCCCGTCCTGGTCGAAGAGCAGGATGGACGCGCGCCGCGCCCCCAGGGCCCGCTCCAGCCCGCCCAGCGCGGCATCGTAGATCTCCTCCAGCGCGCCCGCGCGGCCCATCGCGTCGGTGATGCGGTACAGGATGCCGAGCTGGTCGTAGCGGCGCTGCAGCTCCGCCTCCGCGCGCTTGCGCTCGGTCACGTCGCGCTTGATGCCCACGTGGCACAGGGGCGCGCCGTCCGCGCCGCGCACGGTGAAGGCGGAGATCTCCACGGTCAGCGTGCGGCCGTCGCGGGTGGTGCTCTGCACCTCGCCGTGGAAGCGGTCGTGCCAGGCCAGCTCGCGCACGATCTCCGCGAACTGCTCTTCGCCGATGTGCACCGCCGGCGTGCGGCCCGCCAGCTCCGCGTCGGAGTAGCCGATCAGCGCGCGGTGGGCGGCGTTCTGCTCCAGGTAGCGCCCCTGCGGGTCCACGATGGCGATGGCCTCGCTGGAGTTGCGCAGCACCTCGTGGTACACCTCGCCCGAGGCGGAAAACAGGGCCGGTATGGCGACGGGACCGGCGGCGAAGGGCTGCTCGGGCATGGGCGGGTCCTGCGGGGGAGGGGGAGGGCGCGTGCCTCTACGTTCGCGGGATGCCCTGCGGGCGGCAAGTCCCGGACCGCCCCGGGCCCGGCGCAGAACGAAAGATCGCCCCGGCGACTGCTACGCCGGGGCGATTCTCGTTGTCACTGTGCGGCGCCAGTCACGCGGCCTGATGCATCGGCTCGATCTGTTCCAGTTCGGAGCCGGAGAGGGCCTGCTGTTCGTGCCACAGGTCGTGGTCCTGTTGCATCCCCAGCCAGAACGCGGCGCTGGACCCGAACAGCCGCTCCAGGCGCAGAGCCGTGTTAGGCGTGACGCCGCGGCGCCCGTTGACGATCTCCGAGAGCCGCACCCGCTCGACCCGGAGCCGCTTCGCGGCCTCGGTCAGTGTCAGCCCGTGCGGCTTGATGAACTCCTCCAGCAGGATCTCACCCGGATGGATGGGTGGACGATTCGTGGGCAAACGGCTCATGGGTCACCTCCACGCGGGTGTAGCCTCAGTGGTAGTCGACGATGTGCACCGCAGCGGGCCCTTCCGTGGTCCAGACAAAGCAGATGCGGTATTGCTCGTTCATTCGGATGCTGTGTTGTCCCAGGCGGTCACCTTTCAACGCCTCCAGGTGATTGCCAGGCGGATGCCGCAGGTCCGCGAGAGAGACGGCGCGATTCATCATCGTCAGCTTGCGGAGCGCCACCCGCTGGAGGTGCGCGGGACAAGACCTCCGCGCAGCCTTGCTGTCGATGCCGTCATAGAGATCCGCCGTCCCCTGGTCAGCAAAGCTGACGATCATTGTCGACGCCTCCGTTGTCTGTCGTATTGTAGTGTGTAATGATACACACTTCAACCCCAAAGTTCTCGTGGCGATGACGGCATTGCTGGTAGAGACGCCCCGCCGAAGCCCCGTACTTCATTCTTACTCCTGTCTCTCTAGTGGATTTGACCCGCCTCTGCGCCCCGCGACCCAGCCGGGTTCGCCGGGGTTCGTTGGTTATCCAGACGCAGGACCTAAATCGACGCGTCCAGCATCACCAGTGGCAGCCCGTTATAGTATCTATGAGTTCGCCCGGGCCTCCTGATACAGAACCGGTCGGGGCCACGGGACGCCGCTCGTTGAATACGTGTCATCCTTCGGGTACCGACTTACTTGAACGTCACGCCGCTCAGGACAAGTTGTCCCCCTGTCTGCATCCGGCGTAGACCTGCTGACGCCAGGCGGGGGAACCGTGGCAAGCCTCTCTGTCGATGAAGACGCGGCGGGGAGCGGAATGCTCCCGCCCACCGCGTTTCAATGTTCTGTTGGACTGATGGCTGCGCGGGACCGTCAACAGGGGCGAAGCAACGGGACGGCATCAGGCGGTATCGGCGCTGGGTAACGTGCATTTGCGCGTGCCGTCTTCAGAAAACGCACCTACTTCCTGCTCAATGCACGGGAAGCTAGGTTCACAGACGCTGCCGGGGCGTCTCTACCATGGAAATGCGCGGATCGACGCTCCGCACGCGGTACTATCCCGTTCAGTCCGCGCAGGCGGACTTCGTGTTTTCTCAGCCGCGAATTCATATTCATTCGCCGGGCCGGCACGAACGCCCGCCCATTGGTGCGGAACCTCGAAATCGGGGGCACCCGCATCGCCCCAAAGAGAACCGCCCCGGGGCGTGCTGCGCCGGGGCGGTTCGTCGTCCTGCCAGGCTTCCGCTGCGTCCGCGGGCCATCACCCGCTACGCCGCAGCCAGCGTTCGTCCGGCCTCAATCCCCCGGGACGCCGGAGAGCTCGGGGTGGCGGGTGTGGGCGGCGGCGGGGAGCGGCTTGGGCTCCGCGCGCTCCGGCGTCCGCGTGTGGCCGCCTCCGCCTCCCAGCCTGCGCCGCACCCACGTGACCGCGTCGTCCAGCAGCGTGTACACCACCGGCACCACGAACAGCGTCAGCAGCGTGGAGGTGATCAGCCCGCCGATGACCGCGTGCGCCATCGGCGCGCGCTGTTCCGCGCCCTCGCCCAGCGCCAGCGCCAGCGGCACCATGCCGAAGATCATGGCCATGGTGGTCATGATGATGGGCCGCACCCGCACCCGCGCGGAGTTCAGCACCGCCTCGTTGCGCGGCACCCCCCGCTCCCGCTCGTGGTTCACGAAGTCCACCAGCAGGATGCCGTTCTTGGTCACCAGACCCATCAGCATGACGATGCCGATCATCGTCATCACGTTCAGGTTGCCGCCGGTGATCCACAGCGCCCCCGCCACGCCCAGGAAGCTGAGCGGCAGCGCCAGCATGATGGCCAGCGGCTGGAAGAACGAGCCGAACAGCGACGCCAGGATCAGGTAGATGAACACCACCGCCAGCAGCAGCGCGGAGCCCACGTACCCCTTGGTCTCGTTCAGGCTCTGCACGTCGCCGGTGAACACGGCGCGGTAGCCCGCGGGCAGGCCCACGCGGTCGATGGCCTGCCGCGCCTGCGTGGCCACGTTGCCCACCGCGAACCCGGGGATGACGCCCGCGGAGATGGTGATCTGCCGCTCCAGGCTGCGGCGCTCGATGGCCTGCGGGCTGGTGCCCGCCACCACCTCCGCCACCTCGCTGAGCGGGATCATCGCCGTCTGCCGCGAGGTCGGATCGACGTTGCTGCTGGCCACGGGGATGTTGGCCACGTCCGCCGGCGAGGTGCGGAAGCTGTCCGGATAGACGACCATCACGTCGTGCGAGTACCCCTGCGGGTCCTCCCACCGCGTGGCGCGCTGGCCGGTGAACAGCGGCTGCAGCGTGGCGCCGATGCTCTGGATGCCCAGCCCCGCCGCCCAGGCGCGCTGCCGGTCGACCACGACGTCGAGCTGCGGCACCTCGTCTTCCTGCGCGCTCTGCGGCTCCGCGATGCCCTCCACCCCGCGCAGCGCCTCCAGCACCTGCGCGGCGGCCAGCTTGAGGGTGTTGAACTCCGGCCCCTGCACGTTGACCTGGATGGGCTGCCCGCGCCCGCCGAAGATGGTGGGCGTGCCCTGGATGTTGGCCCGCACGCCGCTGATGCCGCGGAGCTGCCCGCGCAGCGCGTCCTGGATCTCCGCCTGCGAGCGCTCGCGCTCCTGCTTGTCCTTGAGCTTGACGAAGATGCTGCCGTTGCTGGGCGTGCCGCGGAAGCCGCCGCCGATGCTCATGTAGGTGTACGCCACCTCCGGCTG
>DASTLD010000074.1:0-2097 GCA_035715345.1 Longimicrobium sp. | reverse complement strand
GGCCGCTCCGGCGGCGGGGCGCCGTGCGCCGCCGCGTACGCCTCGCGCGCGGCGCAGACGGGGCAGCGCTCCGCGTGCCTGCGGGCCTCCTCCAGCAGCGCCAGGCGCTCGGCCGGGCCGGCCGCTCCGGCGGCGCGGCGCCGGAGCGCGTCCGCGGCCGGGCACGCGGGCGGGCCGCCGGCCGCCAGCACGGATTCGCGCTCCTGCATGGCCAGGCGCCATTCCAGCTCGCGAGCAATCCGCTCCGGCACGGAACGCAGCCCGCGATGGATCGCCTCCAGCTTGCGGGCGGAGAAGCGGGTCTCCGCCGCCAGCCGCTCGGGCGTCAGCTCCAGCCGCTCCAGCGCCTCGCGGAACTCCGCGGCGGTCATCCGGGACGGCCTCACCGCAGCAGCTCGCGCAGCATGCGCTCCGGGTGGTTCAGGAACTCGCGGGTCACCACGTAGTGCTCGGTGTCCGTGTATTCGACCGGGTGGATGCCGTCGTCGTCCAGCAGGTAGATCAGCGCGCCGGGGTAGGCCATCAGGATGGGCGAGTGCGTGGCCACGATGAACTGCGACCGCAGCCGCACCAGGTCGCGCATGCGGGCCAGCGCCGCGAGCTGCCGGGTGGGGCTGAGCGCCGCCTCCGGCTCGTCCAGCAGGTACAGCCCCCCGCCGCCGAAGCGCTCCGTCAGGAGCTGCCAGAAGCTCTCGCCGTGCGAGCGCTCGTGCAGGCTGCCGCCGCCGTAGTCCTCGCGGATGGGGCGGCCCAGCGCGGGCAGGGTGGCCATGTCCGTGCGGTCCAGCTCCTCCACCGCCGTGGCCACGTTGTAGAAGCTCTCCGCGCGCAGGAAGTAGGCGTCGTTGGCGCGGCCGGCCCGCTCCACGTGCAGCGCCCTGTGCAGCTCGGAATGCGTCTCGCGCGTGGCGAAGTGCAGGCTGCGGCCGCCGCCCTCCGGGTTGAGCCCCCACGCGGCGGCAATGGCCTCCAGCAGCGTGGACTTGCCCGTCCCGTTCTCGCCCACCAGGAAGGTGACCTCCGGGTGGAACACCATGCGCCGCAGCCCGCGCACGGCCGGCAGCCCGAACGGGTAGCCGCCGGACGCCGCGGCCCCGGGCTCCAGGCGGACGGCGTGCAGGTAGGGCGCGGACGCCACGTTCAGCCCACCGTGGCCATGCACTCCACCTCCACCCGCGCGCCCAGCGCCAGGCCGTCGGCGCCCAGGGCGCTGCGGGCGGGCTTGGGGCCGGGAAAGTAGGTGGCGTAGATGGCGTTGAAGCGCGGCCACTCCGCCATGTCTTCCAGCATGACCAGGCAGCGCACCACGCGGTCCAGGGACGAGCCGGCCGCCTGCAGGATGCCGCGGACGTTGTCCATGGCCTGGCGCGTCTCCGCCTCGATGCCGCCGGGCACCAGCACCATGCGCCCGTCCTCGATGCGGCTGCCGATCTGCCCGGACAGGTAGAGCATGCCGCCCACGCGCACGGCCGGGCTGAACGGGTACTGCCAGTTCTCCGGCGGCGTGACGTGCTCGATGCGCCCCTCCGCCGGCGGCGAGACGCGCGGCCGCTGCGGCCCGCACGCGGAGGCGGTGGTGGCGGCGATCAGGAGGGCAATGCCAGACGCTGCGGCGCGCACGTGGGTTCTCCGCGGTGGTGGGGCGAATGATGGAGGCCGGTGAGCTTACGCGGGCGTCCGCGCACGGACAAGCGGCCGGTCGTGTGGGTGGCGGAGCGCCGCGCGTGGGCGGGCGCCCCCACCCGGACTCGCATTACTCGTCCACCCTCCCCCAAGTCTGGGGGAGGGTTGTGGGGGCCAGCGCGCGGAGCGAGCCGCCGCGCAGCTCAGGTCTCCCCCTCTCCGCGCGCCGCGGGCATCGGTGCAGGCGAGCCGCGCAGGCGCAGGTGCGGCGCGGGGGGAGGGGGCCGGGGGGTGGGGCCGCCCGCGGTAGAACGGCGCATCGAGCGGAGGGCCGCGCGCGCGGGCGGGCGCCCCCACCCGCTCGCTTAGGCTCGCACCCTCCCCCAAGTCTGGGGGAGGGTTCTTGGGCCTGCGCGCGACTCAAGCCGCCGCGCGGTTCAGGTCTCCCCCTCTCCGCGCGCCGCGGGCACCGGT
>DASTLD010000073.1:0-17161 GCA_035715345.1 Longimicrobium sp. | reverse complement strand
TGGCATTCGCTCCTGTCCTGGCGGGGATAGGATGAACTTCCAAGCGAATGCTACTCTCGCAGGCACCTTTGTCCTATTACTCCGTTTAGTTTCCCACCAAGCGTTTCATTCGCCGGGGGTGAATGCGCCGACGCCCGCTGTTATCACCAATCCCGAAGGCGCACCTACCTCCCCTCCAGCCGCCCGAACCCGTAGCGCCACCCGAACCGCTCGATGAGCTCGAGCATGCGCACGACGGGGAGGCCCATGACGGCGAAGTAGTCGCCGTCGATGCGGCGCACGAGGGCGGAGCCGAAGCCCTGGATGCCGTAGGCTCCGGCCTTGTCCATCGGCTCGCCCGTATCCACGTACTCCTCGCACGCGCGGCGGTCCAGCGGGCGGAAGCGCACGCGCACGCGCTCGAGGCCCGACTCCACCCGGCTGCCGTGCGCCACCGCGACGCCCGTGCACACCTCGTGGTCGCGGTCCGACAGGCGCAGCAGCATCTCGATGGCGTGCGCGCGGTCGCGGGGCTTGCCCAGCACGTCCCCGTCCACCACCACGATGGTGTCCGACCCCACCACCAGCGCGTCCGGCCGGCTCGCCGCGATGGCCTGCGCCTTCCCGCGCGCCAGGCGCTCCGCGTGGCCCGGCGGCGTCTCGCCCGGCAGGTAGCGCTCGTCGATGTCGGCGGGGATCGTCTCGAACGCCAGCCCCAACCGCCCGATCAGCTCGGCGCGGCGGGGAGACTGGCTGGCCAGCACCAGCGGCGGCGGGGACTGCGAATCGGGCATCCGGGTCAGCGCTCCAGGATCAGGGTCACGGGGCCGTCGTTCACCAGCTCCACGTCCATCATCGCCCCGAACTCACCGGTGGCCACGGGACGGCCGGTGGCGCGCAGCAGGCCCAGGAAGCGTTCGTACAGGGGGATGGCGGTCTCCGGGCGCGCGGCCTCCACGAAGCTGGGCCGCTTTCCCTTCCTGGCGTCGCCGTAGAGCGTGAACTGCGAGACGACCAGGAGCGATCCGCCCACGTCCTCCACCGAGCGGTTCATCTTGCCCTCGCCGTCGCGGAAGACGCGCAGGCCCACCACCTTCTCGGCCATCCACGCGAGCGCGTCGTCCCCGTCGCCCTCGGTGAAGCCGACGAGCAGGAGCAGGCCCTCGCCGATCTCTCCCGTCACCCGCCCCTCCACGCTGACGCGGGCGCGCGAGACGCGCTGCAGGACGACGCGCACGTCAGCGGCGCACGGCCACCACCTCCACCATGGGAGGCGTGACGAAGAACGCGGCCGGGTCCGCGCTGCGCTCGGCCCACACCGCGTTGAACTCGTCCAGCTCCGCCCGGGCCAGGTAGCCGCGCTCCACCAGGCCGGGCAGGTAGTTGTCGAAGAAGCGGCGCGGCCACTGCCAGAGCGCGCTGTCCGGCCGCGCCACGCGGCTGATCGCCTCGACGGAGCGGACCTCCATCCCCGCCTCCACCATCAGCCGCGGCAGCTCCGTGCCGACGTTCACGTTGCCGCCGCTGTCGCGCCACGAGGCCAGGATCGCGTCGACCACGCGCGCCGTGACCGGGTGCTCGGGGGCGACCTGCAGCGCGCCGTAGTTGGAGTAGTCCTTGACCACGAAGGTGCCGCCCGGCTTGAGCGCCGCCGCCACGCCGCGCACCACCGCGTCCGGCCGCTTCACGAAGCACAGCACCCAGCGCGCGAAGGCGCCGTCGAACGAGGCGGCGGGCAGGTCCAGCGCCTCCACGTCCTGCAGCTCCACGGAGACGTGGTGCAGCCCCTCCGCGGCGATCCTGGCCTGCAGGTGCGCGATGAAGCGCGCGGACACGTCCACGCCCACCACGCGCCCGGACGGCCCCACCAGCCGCGCCAGGTCCAGCGTGCCGTATCCCGGCCCGCACCCCACGTCCAGCACGTGGCTGCCGGGGCGAAAGCCGCCGTGCTCCCACGCCCGCGCCGCCTCCGCCGCCCACGCCTGGTGCTGGAAGCCCAGCCGGCTCAGCTCGTCGGCGTCGGTGCCCAGCAGGTACTCGTGCTCCTCGCTCATGCCATCTCCGCTATCCCGACTTCACCGGCGTCCGTGACTGCGCGGATGCCGTCGGCGAAGGCCGACATCACGTTTCCGTTAACGCGATTTCATTCAATCGCCGGGCGGCGCGGGTGCCCGACACGGCGCCCGGGCTCGCCCGTCTCCACCGCTCATCCCGCGCGGCCCCGCTTCCGCGCCAGGGAGTGGTAGGCCACCATCTTGTAGACCAGCTTGGCCGCCACGAAGTCCGGCGCCGCGTTGCCGCCGATGGGCGCCAGCTCCACGACATCCGCCCCGACCACGTTCTTCTCCTCGAACACGCGGCGCAGCAGCCGCAACGTGGGATACCAGTCCGGCCCGCCCGGCTCCGGCGTCCCGGTGGCCGGCATCAGCGCGGGGTCGAAGTAGTCGATGTCGAAGGTGATGAAGACGTCGGGGCCCAGCGCGTCCAGCGCGCGCTGGATCCAGGCGTCGTTGTCCCACATCTCGTCCGCGAAGATCGTGGTGATCTGCCGCTCGCGGATCAGCGCGCGCTCCTCGATGGTGATGGCGCGGATGCCCACCTGCACCAGGTCCACGCAGTCGATGCAGCGCGCCATCACCGCCGCGTGGCTGTAGGGCGATCCCTCGTACTCCAGGCGCAGGTCGCCGTGCGCGTCGAACTGGAGGACGCTCAGCTTTCGCCCCTGCGGCAGGCGGTCCGCGTGCGCCAGCACCGGCGCGCTGGTGATGGAGTGCTCGCCGCCCAGCCCGATCACCAGCCGGCCGTCGGCATCCGCCAGGATGGCGTCATAGGCCTCGCGCAGTTCGCGCACCGCGGCCTCGGGGCCGGCGGAGGTGAGGTGGAGCGCGGGCAGCGTGCACACGCCCACCTCGGGGCCGGGCTCGCCGTCCAGCTCCTGGTCGTACAGCTCGATGTAGCGGCTGGCCTCCAGCAGGGCGGCGGGGCCGCGCTTGGTGCCGCCCTGGTAGGAGACCGTTGACTCGTAGGGGATGGGGAGGATGACGACGCCCGCCTTTTCCCACGTGGCGGCGTCGCCCTCCAGGCCCAGGAAGTTGTGGGGCAGCTCCCAGGACAGGTCCTTCAGCGCTTCGGGGATCTCGGCGGACATCTCGTCGGTCTGCGGTTGCGCGTGCGTTCCTCCGCCCCGCGCCGAGGGTGGCGCGGAGCGGGCGCGCAATCTGGGGGTGGCGGAGGGAGGGCGAAAGTACGCGGCGACGCGTCCAGCACACCAAAGGATTCACGCAGAGACGCAGAGGACGCAGAGAAAAGACCGAGAAAACGAAGAGGAGGACGCCGATGCGGTGTCCTCCTCTCTGCTGTTCTTCTCTCTGCCGTTCTCTGCGCTCCTCTGCGTCTCTGCGTGAGCCCGCAGTTCCGCACCCGGTCAGCCCACGGCCATCGCGGGGCAGGCAAGGCCCTCGTACTTGAGCTGCACTCCGGCGGCCTGGCAGTCGGCGCAGAGGCCGTAGATCTCCAGGCGGTGGCGCGAGGGGATGAAGCCGTGCTCGCGCGCCACCTCGTCCTGGATGCGCTGGATCTCGCGGCGGCGGAACTCCACGACCTTGCGGCAGTGCGTGCACACCAGGTGCTCGTGAACCGGCTGCTGCCCGAACAGGTGCTCGTAGCGCTTGAAGCCGTCGCCGAAGTCGTGGTCCTCCACCAGGCCGCTGCGCACCAGGATCTCCATGGTGCGGTAGATGGTGGCCTTGCCGATGCGCTCGCCGCGCTGCTTGAGGCGCGCCTCGATCTCCTCCACGGACAGGTGGTCCGCGGAGCCGAAGACGACGTCCGCCACCACCTCGCGCTGCTGCGTGACCGGCAGGCCCTGCTGGCGCAGGTAGCGCCGGAACAGGTGCAGGTACGGCGACGCGGCGGCGGTGTGCTCGGCTGTGGCCATGCCAGGTGCGGCTGGGGACGGGGATTCGCCTGTCGGCGCCTTAACGATAATCATTCTCCGGAAGGCGGGTCAAGGCGGAACTGCAGGTTACAGGGGATAGGGGACAGGGGACAGCCTGCAACGGCATCGTGGGGCGGCGGTCTGCGCGGGCCCCCTCCCGCTCGTTCCTCGCTTCCCCTCCCCCGCGGAGCGGGAGAGGGGCTGGTCTGGTGCGCGTATGCGGCGGTCTGCGCGGAGAGGCCCCACCCCCCCGGCCCCCTCCCCCCGCGCCGCAGGGGGCTGGTGTGCCCTACACGTATCGGTGCGCACGGCGCGCGGAGAGGGGGAGAACGTCGGCGCGGAGGTGGCTGAACGCATGGATGCCGGCACTCTCGCGGAGCCCGTCGGCGAAGGCCGACATCACGTTTTCGTAGCCGCGATTTCAATCGCCGGGGGCCCCGCGCCGGCGCCTTGCTTACGCACACCGGCGCATGCGGGCTGCCCCGCCCGCTGTAACCTGTAACCTGTAACCTGTAACCTGTAACCTGTAACCTGTAACCTGTAACCTGTAACCTGCCGTTCACTCTCCGCGCAGGCCCGCGAGCACCGCCTCCCACTTCTCCGCATCGCCACGCGTGTCCCGCACGTCCGGGGTCTCGGGGACGTCCAGGCGGCGCAGGACGCCCTCGATGATGCGCTCCACGCGGTCCAGCGGCACCGTGCCCTGCTCCGCCAGCTCGTCCGTTCGCACCGGGCGGGCACGCGGCTGCGGCGGCTCCACCACGTAGCGCACCGTCCAGATGGTCCGCTGGCCGCGGGACTCGTCGCCCTCCACGTAGGCGGCCAGCACCGCCAGGCCGCTCTGCCGCGCCCCGAGCTGCCGCGGCGGAAAGAGCCACACCTGGTCCACGCCCTCCGGAGGCACGCGCTCGGTCACGCCCGCGAGCGCCGCCGCCAGGTCCGGGTCGCGAGCGATGGCCGGGCCCGGCGCGGCGGGGGCGGCGGGCGGGGCGTCGCTCACGCGGCGCCGGCGGTCTGGCGCGCGGCGGCCTCCTGCTCCACGTAGAAGCGGAGCACGTGCAGGAAGTCCTGCGCGTTGGTGATGACGCCGAACGCCTGGTGCGTGCCGCGGTCCTTGAGCTTGGACACGACGAACTCCGACGAGTCCACGCAGATGGTGGTCAGCGGTCGGATGTCGCCCGTCTCCTCGTTCCACACGTACGACGGGAGCATGTTGCCGGTGGCGATGGAGTGCAGCGCCGTGGCGATCATGATGACCCCCGTCGCCTTGCGCGTGTGCTCCTTCATCACCTCCTGGCAGCGCACCGCGTCGGTGATGGTGTCCGGCAGCGGGCCGTCGTCGCGGATGGAGCCGGCCAGCACGTACGGCACCCCGCTCTCCACCAGCGCGTGCATCACCCCGTCCGTGATGACGCCCGCCTCCACCGCCTTGGGGATGGAGCCCGCCGCCCGCACGCGGTTGATGGCGCGCATGTGAAAGGCGTGGCCGCCCTCCACGGGGATGCCGCGGTTGTTCATCCCCAGCGTGGTGCCCATGGTGGCGCTCTCGATGTCGTGCACCGCCACCGCGTTGCCGCCGAAGAGCACGCCCACGAACCCCTCGCGGACGAACCAGGCCAGCGTGTCGCGCCCGCGCGAGTGCAGCACCGCGGGGCCCACCACCCAGATCACGTGCCCGCCCCGCTCGCGCTCGTCCACCAGCAGCCGCGCCATCTCGCCGTAGTCCGTCGGCTTCTCGCGGCTGACCTCGGACGACATGAACTTGAACTCGCCCTCCGGCCCCACGTCGCCCTCGGCGCCGAGCAGGCCGGCGGCGTGGACGAAGATGCCCTCGCTGCCGTCCTCCGCCAGGCCCATGGCCACGGGCTGGCCGGCGCGCACGTAGCGCCCCTCCACCACGCGCGGCACGCCGTCGCCGTCCAGCACCAGCGCGCTGTCCATGCGCGGGTCGCGGGGCAGCTTCCACTCGCCGCCCACGCGGACGTAGGTGGGGAGGTTGGTGGTGGAGAAGAAGCCCTCGGGCAGCACGCCGTCCGCGGGCGCGGGCTGGAAGCGGGCGTCGGGGGCGGCGCCGAAGCGCGGCTGCGAGAAGTCGGGCGGGCGGTACATGCGCGCGGGCTGCGGGTGGCGGTGGCCGCGGCGCCGGCGGGCCGCGGAAAGCGCCGGAAGTTAGCCGCTCCGCCGCGGGGGGAACAAGGCGGGGCCGCACCCTTTCGCGCGGAGGCCGCAGGGTCCAGATTGGCACCCCCCAATCACAACCCGATCACCTGAACCGCGGGCCGCAGGAGGCAGAGATCGCCAACGACGCGTGGACCATCGACGACAGCCGCGAGCTGTACAACCTCGACGGCTGGGGCATCGGCTACTTCGGCATCAACGCCAAGGGGCACGTCACCGTCCATCCCAACAAGGACCCGCAGCGCGGGCTAGACCTGTTCGAGCTGGCCACGGACCTGGAGGCGCAGGGCGTGGGCCTGCCCCTGCTGCTGCGCTTCAGCGACATCCTGCGCACGCGCATCGAGACGCTGGGCGAGCGCTTCGCGACCGCCATCCGCCAGTTCGAGTACGAGGGCGCCTACACCACCGTCTACCCCATCAAGGTCAACCAGCAGCGCCACGTGGTGGAGGAGATCGTGGCGTTCGGCGAGCGGCACGGCGTGGGGCTGGAGGTGGGCAGCAAGCCGGAGCTGCAGGCCGTCCTGGCGCTCAACGAGCGGACGGACCACATCATCGTCTGCAACGGCTACAAGGACGAGGAGTTCATGCGCCTGGCCCTGATGGGCCAGAAGCTGGGCCATCAGGTGCTCATCGTCATCGAGAAGCTGAACGAGGTGGAGGTGCTGCTCAAGGTGGCGGAGCAGATGGGCGTGGAGCCCACGGCGGGCGTGCGCATCAAGCTCTCCGCCACCGGCGCCGGCCGCTGGAGCGAGACCGCGGGCGAGAAGAGCAAGTTCGGCCTGAACGCCGCGCAGCTGGTGCGGGTGCTGGACCGGCTGCAGGAGGCCGGCAAGCTGCACGTGCTCAAGCTCATCCACTTCCACCTGGGCAGCCAGATCCCCGACATCCGCAACATCAAGAAGGGGATGGCGGAGGTGGCGCGCTACTACGTGGAGCTGCGCCAGCTCGGCGTGGACGTGCAGTACGTGGACGTGGGCGGCGGCCTGGGCGTGGACTACGACGGCACGCGCTCCACGAGCCCCACCAGCGTCAACTACTCCATGCAGGAGTACGCCAACGACATCATCTACGCCCTGGCGGAGGCGTGCCGCGACAACGAGCTGCCCATGCCGCACGTCATCAGCGAGAGCGGGCGGGCGCTCACCGCGCACCACGCGCTGCTGCTGATCAACGTCATCGACCTGGAGACGCAGCTTCCCGAGACGCCCGGCGAGGTCAGCGAGGACGAGCACGCGCTGGTGTGGGAGCTGGCGGGCATCTTCCGCGAGCTGGACGGCCGCAGCGTGCGCGAGGTGTACCACGACGCCACCTTCATCAAGGAGCAGCTCCAGATCCACTTCAACTCGGGCACGCTGACGCTGCGCGAGCGCGCGGTGGCGGAGCGCTACTGGCAGGCCATCATGAACCGGGTGGCGGTCCTCGCGGGGCGCGACCCGGAGGAGTACGAGGACATCCTGCCGGAGCTGGAGGGCATCCTCATCGACCGCTACTTCTGCAACTTCTCGCTCTTCCAGTCGCTGCCGGACTCGTGGGCCATCGACCAGCTCTTTCCCATCCTGCCGGTGCACCGGCTGGACGAGGAGCCCACGCGGCGCGGCACCCTGCAGGACGTGACCTGCGACAGCGACGGCAAGATCGACCGCTTCGTGGGCGGGCGGCGCGGCAAGCCCAGCCTGGAGCTGCACGGCTTCCAGCACGGCGAGCCGTACGTGCTGGGCATCTTCCTGACCGGCGCGTACCAGGAGATCCTGGGCGACCTGCACAACCTGTTCGGCGACACCAACGCCGTGCACATCCGCCTGACGGACACCGGGTACGAGCTGGGAGACCTGGTGCACGGCGACACCATCACCGAGGTGCTGAACTACGTGCAGTTCAACACGCAGGACCTGGTGTCCACCTTCCGCCGCAAGATCAAGAACGCCGGCAGCCGCATCACCCGCGCGGAGGCCAACGCCTTCATCGCGGACTACATCGGCGGGCTGGCGGGGTATACGTATCTGGAGGGGGAAGCGTAGGGAAGTGCGTGAGTGCGTGAGTGCGGCAGTGCGGAAGTTCGAAGCCGGGTGATGATGAGCGGAGGGGCCTCCCATGGCAGGAGGCCCCTCCTTTTCTCCAGCAGTTTCTCTGCGTCCTCTGCGTCTCTGCGTGAGTCCCGCGGTTCACTCACGCACTTCCGCACTCACGCATTCACGCACTCGCCGTCCCGCTGGCGGCGGGGCGTGCACGGCGTGGTCTTCCCCGGCTTGGACTTCACGTCCGTGGGGACGGTGAAGCGGGTGTAGAGCAGGTGGCTGTTCATGGTGTGGAAGTTGTTCAGCGTCACCGGCTTGACCACGTTCTGCGTCGCGTTGGTCACCAGCAGGTCGCGCACCTGCTGCGGCGTGGCGCCGGGCGCCTGCTCCAGCACCAGCGCCGCCGCGCCCGCCACGTGCGGCGACGACATCGACGTCCCGCTGTTGGACACGGCGGAGACCGCGTCCGCGTTGCTGGCGGACATGATGCCCGACCCCGGCGCGAACAGGTCCACGCAGGCGCCGTAGTTGGTCCACGTGGCGCGCGAGTCCGTGCTGGTGCTGGCGCCCACCGTGATTGCCTCCGCCACGTTGGCGATGGGGAACATGCAGGCGTCCGCCCCCACCGTCCCGTTGCCCCAGCCGTTGCCCGCCGCCACCACGACGGTGATGCCGGACGACACCATCCCGCGCACCGCGTCGTCCACCGGCGTGCTGGTGCCCAGCGTCTTGGTCGGCACCACGTCGCCCAGCGACATGTTGACCACCGCGGGGAGCGTGGCCGTGCGCGCCACCCACTCCATCCCCGCGATCACGTCCGCGTCGGAGCCGTAGCCGGCGCAGTTGAGCACGCGCACCGCGACGAGCTTCACCGCCTTGGCCAGGCCGTACGTCTTGCCGCCCACGGTGCCCGCCACGTGGGTGCCGTGCCCGTGGCAGTCGTTGTTCATGTCGCCGATCAGCAGCGGGTCCACCGGGTCGGCGGCGTAGGCGTCCCACCCGTTGACCGCGCGCCCTTCGAACTCGGAGTGGTCGAAGCGGATGCCGGTGTCGATGACGTACGCCGTCACGCCGGCGCCGGTGGGCGTCCACGAGTACACGCCGTCCAGCGGCAGCGCGCGCTGGTCCACCCGGTCGATGCCCCAGGTGGCGCCCGTCTGCGAGCCCAGCGCCACCATCTGCCGCTGCACGGTGATGCGCAGCACGCGCGGGTCCGCGGAGAGCGCCTGCGCCGTCACGTCGGGGATGGCCCCCGCGAAGCCGTTGATCAGCTCGCCGTACACGTACTTCGGCTGCAGCCCGTACTCCGCCGCCAGCGCGGACGGGCTCGTGCCCCAGCCCACCTGCACCACGTAGTGGCCGGGGATGGCCCCGTCCGCCGCGGCCAGCAGCCCCAGCCGCGCACCGCCCTCCGCCACCGGGGCCACGGGCGCCGCGTCCGCGCACGCCGCCAGCCCCGCCATCGCCAGCACCACCGCCGTCATCCGCCGCATGTCCGCCTCCAGTCACGGGAGAGATCCACCCACGTTCTCGGCGGCCCTCCCGTGCAAACATCGGCGCGCCCGTGCCCATCACCCTAAATGGCTACACACCAACGACTTGCCCGCGGCGGCGCAAGTTGCGGGCGAATGATGCTGCACAATTGTGAGAAAATCGCGCGGGGCCGCTTCACTGAAATTGTGCGAGAAGACGACGAGGGCGCGCTCCCGTGAGCGCGCCCTCGTCTCATCCCGTCGATGCGGCGCGAGGCCTTACCCGCCGCTCTCGTCCTCGCCCCCGGAGGGGACCGGATCGGCGGCCGCGGGATCGGCCTGCTCCGAGACCGGCGGCTGCTCCCGGGGCTCCGCCGGCGGCTCCGGGGCTGGCTGGACCGGCTGCACCGGCGGGGCGGGCGGAGGGGCGTGCTTCAGCGCGGTGATGCGCGCGCTCAGCTCCGCCAGGAAGGCCGTGCCGCGCGCCTTCAGCTCGGGGGTGATGCCGCACGACTCCAGCTCCGCGGCGATGTCGCGGGCGTGCAGCAGCATGCGGCGGTCGGCGGCGGCGTTGCCCAGCACCAGCTCGCACAGCCACTCGTAGCGCGCATCGGCGCGGCGCAGGGACAGGATGGACTTGTCCAGCAGGCGGATGGCCAGCGGCGTGTCCGGCGGCACCTGGTGCTTGCCCACCACCTGCGCCAGCAGGTACTGCTGCCAGGGATGCGCGTCGCCGTTGTCCAGGTAGCGCCGCGCCTCCGCCAGGGCGGCCTCGCCCTCGGCGGTGCCCTGCGCGTCGACGGCCCGGCGCAGCGCCAGCTTGCCCAGGTAGTAGCTGGCCTTGCCGTTCGTGGGGTTCAGCTCCAGCGCCTTCCTCAGCGCCCGCTCCGCCTGCTCCAGCCAGTCCAGCCCCGCCGCCGTCTTGAGCTTGATGAGCGCCGCGCCCACCCCGATGTACGGGTCGGGCATGTGCGGCTGCAGGTGGATGGACTCCTCGAACTCCGCCACCGCTTTCTTGAACTCCGCGGCGGCCTTCCCCTCCGGGACGTCCGCCTCGTGCCGGGCCACCACGCCGCGCAGGTGCGCGGCGCGGCCGGAGGCGTTCAGCGCCACCGCCAGCGCGCGGCTGCAGTTCTGCGGGTCCAGGTGCCGGCTGTCGCGGCAGAGCGCGCGGGTCTCGGCCAGGATCTCCGCCACGCGGCGGCTGGCCTCGCTGAACTCGCGCTGGAACTTCTCCTCCTCCAGCCCGGCGGTGGGGCGGTGCTCCTGCAGCGACTCCATCTTGGCCGCGTAGGCGGCGCACTGCGCGCTCAGCGCCAGCGTGCGCAACTGCACGTACTGCTCGCCGGAAAGGCGGGGCGCGTGCGGCGGCGGCGGCTCGCGGCGCAGCATGGCGGGGATCCAGAGCCGCCTGGGCCCGGCGGCGGCGCCCGCGGGCGCGGGGGTCTGCGCGGCCATCAGACGGCCTCCAGCACGGGAGTGGTCTCCACGGGCACCGTGCCCGCGGGCGTGGCGGGCGGCGCCGGCGGCGGCCCGGGGGGCGGCGGCGGGGGCGGCGCGCCGGCGGGAGCCCCCTTGGCCTCGATGTCCGCCAGCAGCGCGTCGAACTCGCGGATGGCCTCCGTCTGGTCCTCGTGGTTCAGCCCCAGCGAGCGCGTGAGCGCCAGGTTGTAGTCCAGCACCAGGCTGAACTCCGGCGACTTGTCCGTCTCCGCCTTGAGCGAGGCCGGCGGGTTCCGATCGCCCACCAGGTTCCGCACCGCGTGAAAGTGGCGGAGCGCCCCGTCGTAGTCGCCCTGCTTGCGCAGCACCTCCGCCAGCTTGATGCGCGCCTGCCAGTTGTCCGGGTCCTGGTACACGGCGCTCTCCAGCAGCGTGCGGCCCTTCGACAGCCGGTCCCGGTCGGAGGTGGCGGGGCGGTCCAGCTCCTCCAGCGCGGCCAGGTAGTCGCGGAAGCTCTCGAACGTGCGCGCCGGCTTCCGCTCCGCGCAGTCGTACAGGTAGCGCGTCGCGAACTTGCGGATGGCCTGGCGCCGCGCGTCCGCCCCGGTGCCCACCTCGCGGTAGAACTGGCTCTGCTTGACCTCGCGCCAGGGCTTGAACCGCTCCCGCTGCAGGTCGTAGCGCTCCACGAACAGGAGCGCGGTGTCGTCCGTCCCGGTGCTCAGGTGCCCGCGCAGCTGCGTGCGGTAGGGGCGGTTGCCCACGATGGTCAGCAGGCCCAGCACCTGCTTGGGGCTCAGCCGGATCCATCCCACCTGCACGGGGTCGCCGTCCAGGCTGTCCTTGAGCTCGTCCAGCAGCGTGGCCTCGATGCGCAGGTTGGCCACGCCGTCCAGGTCCTCCGCCTTCTCGCCCATGGAGGTGCCGGCCGCGCGCTCCAGCGCCCGCAGGTCGCGGGCAATCTCGCGCAGCAGGAGGTGGCTCTTCTTGTCGCGGTCCTCGGGGGCGGCGTCGGGATCGGTCAGGTCCTCCAGGTTCAGCGACATGCCGTCGCGGGGCCCCAGGACCGTGCGGAGCAGCAGGCCGCCGCCGATGAGCAGGGCCAGCATCCCCAGGAAGATGCCGATCTTGACCACGCCCGCGGTGGCCTCGCGCGCCTGCTCGCCCAGCGTGGCCATGAACGATGCGTTCGCCGTGTCGCGCAGCGACGCGCGGAGCGGCCCGGCGATGGAGTCCAGCGCCCGCTGCGCGGCGTCGCGGATCTCCGCCGGGATCCGCAGCGTGTCCCCCGCCAGCCGCGCGTACAGGCGGTTGGCGGGCGCGGTGTCCTTCTGCGCGCGCGCCTGCGCGAGCCCGGCGCGCCCCACCCGCAGCCCCAGCTCCCGCACCCGCCGCGCGACGACCAGGCGGATGTCCGGGTCGGTGAAGTCGCCCGGCTTCGGCAGCGACGACAGCGCCTCCTGGTGGAGCCCGTCGGCCTCGTACAGCCGCGCGGTGGTCAGCGCGTCCGTGGCGCGCTGCAGCTCGCCCAGGTGCGCGCCCGCCGCGGCGGACGGCGAGTCGACGCCGGCCAGCGCGTTCTCCAGCGCCTCCCGCGCGGCGAACAGGTCGCCCTTCGCCTCCATCTCCTGGACGGCCTGCACCAGCGGATCGGGGAGGGTGTAGCCGGTGGCCGCGGTCTGGGTCGCGGCCTGCTCGGCGGGCGTGGGCCCTGCGCCCTCGGACCCGCTGGCGCTCATGTCCTCGCGCTCCTGGGCGGCGGCGGACAGGGGCCCCAGCGCGAGCGCCAGGAGCAGGAAAGACAGACGTCTGCGCACGGGAACCTCGGTGCGGTGTACGGGGCGGAAGCGGCGGGCGGAGGGCCGGCGGAGCGGCCCTGGACCTGCAGGAAGGGAGGGACGGGCGGCGCGGAATTCCGCCGGAGGGAAACCGCGCGCGAAACAATTGATGCCACCAATCGAGCGCGGTGTCAAGCGCGTGGCAGTCGCACCGCGGGGGGCGCGAAACTCCGTGCGACGTGTTACCGTAAGCGGCGGGGCGCGCGGAACGCAGGTGCATCCGCGCGGCCCCATCAATCCAAGCGTGCGAGGCGCTCGTGAGACACTCGGGTACGGCGGCGGTTCTCAGCTTCTTCATCCCCGGCCTGGGCCAGCTCTACAACGGCACCTGGATGCGGGCGCTCTTCTGGTTCATCATCACCCCGGGCCTGTGGCTGGGCACCGGCGGGTTCTTCGGCTGGGTGGCGCACGTCATCGCCGCCATCACCGCCTACAACTACGCGGAGCGGCACCCTTTCCGCACCTGAGCCGGGGAATAGGGATCAGGGAATAGGGAATAGAGGTCGAAACGACAGCGGGGCGCGTCCAACAGGCGCGCCCCGCTGCTTGTTGGTGCGAAAGTGCGAGAGTGCGCTGTTACTTCCGCACTCTCGCTTACGCACTTCAGTTCACCGACGGCGCCGTCGCATCAGGCGCCAGCGCGGCAGCCAGGCGGTCGGGCGTGTCGGCGGCGGCCGGCTGCCCGTTGCCCTTCGCGGCACGGGCGGCGGGCTCTTCGTACACCACCTGCGACAGGCGCGCGGCCAGCTCGAAATCGCCCAGCAGGTCCGCGGCGGAGAGCTTGCGGCCGATCGCGGCAAAGGCACCGACGGCGGCGTCTCCCGCGGCGGCGGCGGCCAGGCAGTCCTGCGCGTCCGGGCTGGCGCGCGCGGCGTCCAGCACGTCGTCCACCTGGCGCGGCCAGCGCGCGCAGAACAGCAGCCACTTCACCAGCAGCTGCTGCCGCCCCACCGTCCACGGCGTGGCGGACGACGAGGAGAGCAGGATCTTGAGGAAGCGGTGCGTGTTGAGCAGGCGCTTGAGCTCGCGGGCGTTGTCGGGCAGGTAGTCCTTGAACTCCGCGAACGTCTCCAGCTCGTGCGCGGTGTCGGCCACCGTCTCCACCGCGCCCGCGTTGCGGATGGTTCCAAGATCGTACGGCAGCTCGCCGTCCTGGCCCGCGCCGGCCTCATCGCCCCGCTGGCCGGTCTTTGCCGCCTGCTCCGCGCTCCTGCGGTCGCGGTACGACTCGCGCGCCTGGATGCTGAACATCGACTCCATCAGCGCGAAGCGGTTGTCCGGCGGGCTCTCCGGCAGGTAGAGCGCGATCTGGATGATCTTGCGCAGGTAGCTCTCCGCGAAGTCCGGCGGCAGGCGCTTGACCAGGTTCAGCTTCTCGTAGTGCGCCTCGATGGCGCGGCGGATCATCTCCGTGTCCATCCCCAGCATCACGAAGAGGTGGCAGTCCGCCAGGATCAGGATGGTGGCGCGCAGGATCTCGACGATCTTCTCGTCGGAGCAGCGGTCCAGGTCGTCGATGTACACCAGCACGCGGCACTGTGGTCGGCTGGACTTGAGCTCGGCGAGGAGGAACTTGAGGTCGTCGATGACCTTGTGCTGGTACCCCATGTCCGCGCGGTAGTCGTGCCGCCGCACGTACGACGCGACCCGCTCGCTGATGGGCTTCGCCACCTGCACCACGCGCCACCCGAACGTCCACACCAGCAGCAGGAACGAGCCCGCGGGCAACACGACGCTCAGCAGCGGATCCGCGGAGGGGAACAACGCTCCCACGTTCTTGCGGTCGTAGAGCACGTAGCCCGCCGCAATCAGCAGCACGGCGGCCGGCAGCGCGAGGTTCAGGACGAGGTCGGACTGGTGGTTGCGCCACGCGTACCGAAAGCGCATTGCCAGCCGGCGCCAGAAGGGGAGCGCCGCCTCGATCTGCTCGCTGACCGTGCTGGCCAGCCCCGCCCACGTCTGCTTGGCGTCGTCGTACTGCCACGCGTTGAACCGCACGGTGACGATGTAATCCCGCGCCCGGGCCTCGGCGCGGACCTCCTGGACCGCGTCCCGGCGGGCCTGCTGTTTGGGAGTGAGCTTCGGCGCCGGAGTCCAGGCGGGGCGGATTGCCTTTCGCATCCCCGGCGGTGGCGCCGGCGGCGTTCTGCGCCCGCTCCGCACGGCCGTGACGCGCGACCAGAACGGATGCTCGGCCCGCGCGCGACGCCACATGCCCTCGCCCATCTCCAGGAGCCGGACGCGCAGCAGCTCGAAGAAGGAGGACTTGCCGCTGCCCCACCGGCCGTACAGCCCGATGGTGATCGGCGGCGCGGTGTTGCGATGCAGGAGGAACTCTGCCAGGCTGTCCGCGTACGCCGCGCGCCCCAGCTGGTCGTCGGTGGTGGGGACGTCGGGGAGCAGCTCAGCGGGCTGGTAGCGCGTAGCGGTCGTGCCCGCCGGGGTGTCGTACCCGGTCGCCCCCGGCAGCCGGGGCACCTCGACGTAGTGCTGCGGGTCTTCCGGGAGATTGAAGCCCTGTGGAGGACCCGCGATCACGAGGACCATGCCGCGCGGCAGCCGGGGCAGCAACGAGGCCGCGGCGTGCCGCCACTCGTCCGGAGACTGCCCGGGTCCCTCGCTCCCCACCACCTCCGCGAACACGACCAGGCGAATCACCCCGTCTGTCAGCGACGATTGGTTCAAGCCGGCCAGGCACTGCGCCGCAGCGTCGACACCCATTCTGCCGCGCTCGGCCCGCTCCATCGAAGGCTGCCACGGCTCCAGAGCCAGATTGACCTGGATCCAGAGTGGATCGTGACCATGGGGAACGGGCGTGCCGAGCAGATCATCCGCCCGGTCCACCCGCAGGTGGCCGAGGTCGCGTATTACCGCCTGCATGAGCGAGCCGAACACCGCGCCAGCCTGCAGTCGATATCGAAGGGTGGTGCACACCAGGCCGGTGACGTCGGCGCAGGCGGACTGGAGTGCCTCCAGGCTGGCACCTTCGCGCACGATCATCACGCAGCCGCGTTCGCGTGGCCCATGCAGCAGGCCCATGAGCACGGCCGTGGGATCAGTGGAGCGATCCAGGGAGGGATCGGCCGTCTGGTTCTGCTCGGGAGGGGTCATGCCTGCTCGGACGGCGGGGCGGGACCGGCGGGGAGCCGGGCCGCGGGGGATGCGTGGATGCGAAGGGGAGCGCGCCGGGGAGAATTGCGGCGCCAGGTGGAGTGTAACGGAGCGCGGGAAAGTTTACAACCGGCGGCGGGTCAAGGGGATACCGCCTTGAGGCCCGGCAGCGCCTCCACGACGGCCTCCACGACGCGGGGCACCACGCGCGCCGCGGGCTCCGCGACGGTGGCGCCGGCCGCCTTGACGTGCCCGCCCCCGCCGAACTTCCGCGCCACGCGGTTCACGTCCGCCGCGCCGTTGGAGCGGAAGGAGATTTTGGTCTCGCTCGGCCCCGTCTCGCGGAAGACCAGCGCCACCTCCGTGCCCTCGATGGAGCGCACGTGCTCCACCAGCCCGTCGAAGTCGTCCGGCGCGGCGCCCAGGCGGTCGGCGGCGGCGTGCGTGACCACCACCCACGACACGCGCCCGCTCCCGTCGCTGTCCAGCGTGGCCAGCGCCTCGCGCAGCAGCTCCAGCCGCCGCCGCGGGGCCGTCGCGAAGAGGCGGCGGTACACCACCTCCGGGTCGATGCCCAGCCCCATCAGCTCCGCGGCCACCGCGTGCACCCGCGGCGTGGTGTTGCCGAAGCGGAAGGAGCCGGTGTCGCTGACCAGGGCCACGTACGCCCCCAGCGCCGACGCGTGCGGCAGCACGTCGCCCGCCAGGGTGATGAGGTCGAACACCATCTCGCCGGTGGCGGCGGCGGCGGGGTCCTGCACGGCCACGTCGCCCGCCACGTCGCCGCCGGGCTGGTGGTGGTCGACCACCAGCGTGCGCGCGCGGGGAATGCGCGGCGCCAGCTCTCCCAGGCGCGACGGCTCGCTGGTGTCGAGCACCAGGAACAGGTCCGCGTCTTCCAGGGCCGCGTCCGCCTCCGCCGTGCCCAGCTCCGCCACCAGGTCCTGGCGGTGCAGCACGAAGCGCAGGCCGTCAGGGAACGGAGTGGGGTTCACGATGGTAGCACGCACTCCGCGGCCCTCCAGCCAGGCCGCCACCGCCGCCTGCGAGCCGGTGCCGTCGCCGTCCGCGTTGACGTGGGTGGTCAGCACCACGTGCCGCGCCGCCAGCAGCGGCTGCAGCAGCCGGCGCAGCGGAAAGGCTCGGGACTCGGGTACGGCCAGCAGCTCGCTCATCCGGCGCGCGATA
>DASTLD010000072.1:0-2656 GCA_035715345.1 Longimicrobium sp. | reverse complement strand
GCACTGCCGCACTCACGCACTTCCCGCGAAGCGGATAGGTCTCGCCGCGTGAATCGCAACGTGGACGAGAGATGATCCAGAACCTGAACCGGCCCGGGGCGCAGAGCCTCCGGGAGAACGCACGGCATGCGCCGCGGAGCGCGGCCCTGCTGATCGACTTCGACAACGTCACCATGAACGTCCGCGGCGACCTGGGTCGTGAGATCAAGTCGCTGCTCAACTCGGACGTCCTGCGCGGCAAGGTGGCCGTGCGCCGCGCCTACGCGGACTGGCGCCGCTACCCGGCCTCGGTGGTCCCCCTGACCGAGGCCAGCATCGACCTGATCTACGCCCCCGCCTACGGCACCTCCAAGAAGAACGCCACGGACCTGCGCATGGCGGTGGACGCCATCGAGCTGGCGTTCATGCGGCCGGAGATCGACACCTTCATCCTGCTGACCGGCGACTCCGACTTCTCGAGCTGCGTCATGAAGCTCAAGGAGTACGGCAAGTACGTGGTCGGCGTGGGGATGCGCGAGTCCGCCAGCGACCTGCTGATCCAGAACTGCGACGAGTACTACTCGTACCACGCGCTGCACGGCCTGACGCGCACCACCGAGGACAGCGGCGAGCGCGAGGACCCGTGGACGCTGGTGCGCCGCGCCGTCGCGCGCATGGTGGAGCACGGCGACGTGATGCGCGTGGACCGCCTCAAGCAGGTGATGATCGACCTGGACTCCGGCTTCAACGAGAAGGAGCTCGGGTACGGCAAGTTCTCCAAGTTCATCTCCGAGGCGCAGCAGCGCGGGCTCATCCGCCTGCGCCGCGACGACGACGGCCAGTGGGAGGTGCTGCCCCCCGCGGCCGGCGAGCTGGGCGACGTGGCGGTGGAGGGCGAGCCGCGCGCGCCGCGCGAGCGGGACCGCGAGCGCGGCAGGGACCGCGACCGCGGGCGCCGCGAGGGTCGCCGCGGCGGCCGCGACCGCTTCCGCGAGCGGGGCCCGCGCCCGGAGCCCATCACCGTGGGCGAGCCGGTGGAGCCGGCGGTGCTGGAGCCGGTGCACGTCGACGAGCCGCCCGCCATCCTGGTGGAGGAGACGCCGCGGGACACGCCGCGCGAGCCCGCGCGCCCCGCCGCCGCGGCGCGTCCCGCGGAGCCGGTGGACCCGCTGCGCAACGCGTACTCGCTGCTGCAGCACACGGTCCGCCGCCTGGTGGGACGCCCCGGCCAGGCCGCGCGCGACAGCGAGGTCAAGCGGGCCATGCTGGAGGCGGCGCCGGGCTTCGACGAGTCCGCGCTGGGCTTCAGCAAGTTCGGCCGCTTCCTGCGCCAGGCGCACGACGCGGAGGTCATCGACGTCCGCCGCCTGGAGGACGGCAGCTACGAGGTGCTGCTGCCCAGCGGCGGCGCCAAGCTGCCGCCGCCGCAGGACGTCGCCCCCGAGGCGGTCGTTCCCGCCGCCGCGCAGCCGTCGCCCGAGGCGGCGGAGCCGGCCGCGGGGGGGCGCGGGGGACGCGGGCGGGGCCGGGGACGCGGGCGCGGCGCGGCGGAGGGTCCGCCGCCGGTGCTGCCCGGCCAGGCCGTCGGGACCGCGCCCGCCGCGGAGGCGGAGCGCGCGCCGGAGCCGCCGCGCGAGGAGCGCGTGCCCACGCCGCCCGCGGAGGCGGTGGCAGAGCGCGACCACGTGGACGAGCTGGTGCACCACCGCGAGCCCGCCGTCGCCACGGCGCGGCTCAGCGACCCGGGCTCCATCGCCAACCGCGGCTCGTCGCAGACGGCGGGCGCGGTGGGCATCCGCGGACGCCGCGGGCGCCGGGGCGGCGGTCCCGCCGCGGACGCCGGCCCGCCGCCGCTGCTGCCGGGCCAGGTGATCCCGTCCTCCCGCGCCGCGGCCGAGCCGCAGCCGGAGCCCGCGCGCGAGCCCGAGCAGCCGGTCGCCGTCGAGGCACCCGCGCCGGAGGCACCCGCCGCCGAGACGCCGCGCGAGGAGCGCGGCGGGCGCGGGCGCCGCGGGGGACGCGGTCGTGGGCGTGGCCGCGACCGCGAGGAGGCAGCCGCGCCGCCCGCCCCGCCGGCGTTCAGCGCGGAGGCGCTGGGCCTGCCGGAGGACCGCCACGGCGCGGCGCAGCACCTGGCGTCGTACCGCGGCGTGGGGCCGCGCACGGCGCAGTCGCTGGTGGACGCGTTCGGCGCGGACGTGTTCCGCGCGCTCGAGGAGGACCCGGAGGCCGTCCGCGGCGTGCTGGGCCGCCGCACGGACGCGGTGCTGGAGCAGTGGGCCGCGGACCGCGACGCGCGCGCCGCGGCTGCCCCCCCGGCGGAGCCGCCGGTGGAGGAGACGCCCGTGGAGCCCGCTTCCGCGCAGGCGGAGGAGGGGAGGGGCGAGACCGATCCCACCCCCGTCCCGGAAGCGGAGGCGGAGGCCGCTCCGGCCGGACGTGGCCGCCGCGGCCGTGGTGGGCGTGGCCGGGGACGCACCGCCGCCGCGGAGGCCGAGGCCGTGGTGGGTGATACCGATCCGTCGCTGATGGGCGCGGCGGTCGAGGCGGGCGAGCCGGTGGACGAGGCGCCCGCGCCGTCCCCGGTGGAGCAGGCGGAGGAGGTGCTGGGCGATACCGATCCCACGCTGGTCGGCGCGGCGGGGACGGACGACACGACGGCGGAGGCACCGGGCCG
>DASTLD010000071.1:0-6578 GCA_035715345.1 Longimicrobium sp. | reverse complement strand
CTTCCCCGTTCAGTCGGCGAAGGCCGACTTCACGTTTCCGTTGCCGCGATTTCAATCGCCCGGCGGCCCTGAGGCGGTGGCCACGTCTTACACCGGCCTGTGTCGGGCCTTTCGCGCGATGCACATCCCTTCTCGTGGGCGGGCTAGATTCTTCGGTCGCGCCGGAGACTGGTTCATTCACTGGTCCCAGCGCCGCGCTCCCTCAGAATGACAACCGGTGCCGGCGCGCGCACTTTCGCACTTTCGCACTGCAGTTGTCGCACTAACGCACTAACGCACTAACGCACTAACGCACTTTCGGTGATGCCCCACCCCATACGCATCCTCTTCGTCTGCATGGGCAACATCTGCCGGTCGCCGCTGGCGGAGGCGGTGTTCCGGCACCAGGCGGCGGCGCGAGGCCTCTCGGAGTGCTTCGCGGTCGACTCCGCCGGCATCTCCGGCTACCACCAGGGCGATCCCCCCGACCGCCGCAGCGCGGAGACCGCCCGCCGCCGGGGCGTGCGCCTGACCGGCCGCAGCCGCCGCATCACGGCGGAGGACCTGGAGAAGTTCGACTACGTGATCGCCATGGACACGGAGAACCTGGACGGCATCCGCCAGATGGAGGCGCGCGCCGGCGGCGGCGCCCGCGTCCACCTGCTGCGCGAGTGGGACCCGGATCCCGGCGACGGCGACGTGCCCGACCCGTACTACGGCGGCGCCCGCGGCTTCGAGGACGTGCACGACATCGTGGACCGCGCCACCGCCGGCCTGCTGGACCACCTGGTCCGCGAGCACCACCTGGCATGATCCCGCCCGCCCTGCGCGCGGCGCTGGAGGCGCGCCTGGGCCCCGTCCGCGGCGCCACGGCGGTCGGCGGCGGGTGCATCAACCACGGCCTGCGCGTGGAGCTGGCGGACGGGCCCGTGTTCGTGAAGCACAACGCGCAGGCACTGGCCGGCATGTTCGCCGCCGAGGCGCGCGGCCTGGAGGCGCTGGCCGCCGCCGCGGGCGACGCGCTCGTCGTTCCCCACGTGCTGCACGTGGGCGGGGCGGACGGCGATGCGCCCGCCTGGCTGGCCCTGGAGTGGCTGGAGCCCGGCGGCCGGGGCGCAGACCACGCGGAGCGGCTGGGGCGCGGGCTGGCGGCGCTGCATCGCGCGGCCGCGCAGGGATGGGGCGCGGAGGAGGACAACTTCATCGGCTCGCTGCCGCAGTCCAATCGCCCGGCCGCTTCGTGGGTTGAGTTCTGGCGCGAGCGCCGGCTGCAGCCGCAGCTCGAGACGGCGCGGCGCGCGGGGCGGATGCCGGGCGCCGCGCGCGACTGGGAGCGCCTGTGCGCGCGGCTGCCGGAGCTGCTGGCGGCGGGGGACGAGGACGGACCGTCGCTGCTGCACGGCGACCTGTGGGGCGGCAACGTGATGGCCGCGGCGCGCGGGCCGGCGCTCATCGACCCCGCCGCCTACCGCGGCCACCGCGAGGCGGACCTGGCCATGGCGGAGCTGTTCGGCGGCTTTTCCGCACGGTTCTTTGCCGCGTACGGCGAGGCGTGGCCGCTGCTGCCGGAGGCTCCGCGCCGCCGCGTCGTGTACCAGCTCTACTACCTGCTGGTGCACGTCAACCTGTTCGGCGGCGGGTACGTGGCGCAGACGGCGGAGGCGCTGCGGCGGGCCGTCGCCTGACGCTCCGTCCCCTGCTGGCCTGCGCCCTGCGCTACGGTAGATTGTGCAGGGGGCCGGGCCATCTCCCCGGCGTGGTTGCGCAGGCCGTCCCGTCAGCCCACCCAGCGTGAGCGAAGCCGCTCCCCAGAACCCGCTCTTTCCCGTCCCGGCGCAGCCGGGCGAGCGCCCGCCGCGCATGAGCACGGCGGGCAGCATGCGCGTCATGCTGCGCATGGCGGAGCGGGCCATGGTGCGCTCGTCGGACTCCGTGCAGGTGCGCGGCAACACCGCCCACCTGCTGGTGGACGGCTCCGAGGCGTTCCCCGCCTGGCTGGACGCCATCCAGTCCGCGCGGCACTACGTGCACCTGGAGAACTACATCATCCGCGACGACCGCATCGGCCGCCGCTTCCGCGAGGCGCTGTGCGACCGCTCGCGGGACGGCATCCGGGTGCGCGTGCTGTACGACTGGATCGGCTGCTGGGCCACGCCGCGCAAGTTCTGGCGGCCCTTCCGCGACGCCGGTGTGGACCTGCGCGCCTTTGCGCCGCCCTCCGCCAGCGACCCGCTCAACTTCCTGCGCCGCGACCATCGCAAGGTCGTCGCGGTGGACGGCGTCTACGCGTCCACCAGCGGCATGTGCATCGGCGACGAGTGGGCGGGCGACCCGGAGGCCGGCATCCCCGCCTGGCGCGACACGGGCGTGGAGTTCCGCGGGCCCGTGGCCGCCGCCATCGACCGCGCCTTCGCGCGGAGCTGGACGGCCGCGGGCGGGCGCCTGCCGCGCGAGGAGATCGCCGACCCCGCGGACGTCCGCCCCGTGGGCCACGTGGCCGTGCGCGTGGTGGAGGGCGAGCCGGGGCGCTCGCGCATCTACCGGCTGTCGCAGTTCGTGGCCGTGGGCGTGGAGCGGCGGCTGTGGATCACCGACCCCTACTTCGTGCTGCCGCCGGCGATGGCGGAGGCGCTCGCCAGCGCCGCGCGCGACGGCGTGGACGTGCGCGTGCTGGTGCCCGCGTACAACAACTGGCCCATCGTGGGGGGGATGTCGCGCGCGGGGTACCGGCCGCTGCTGGACGCGGGCGTGCGGCTGTTCGAGTGGGAGGGCCCCATGATCCACGCCAAGACCGCCGTGGCGGACGGCTTCTGGTCGCGGGTGGGGTCCACCAACCTCAACCTGGCCTCGCTGCTGGGCAACTGGGAGCTGGACGTCGCCGTCACCGACCTGGACTTCGCCACGGAGATGGAGGCGCTGTTCGAGCGCGACCTGGCCTCGTCCGTGGAGATCACCATGCTGCGCTCGTCGCGGGTGTCCGGGCTGGGCATCCGCGAGCGCCGCAAGGTGGAGCGCGCGCCGCTGGAAGACCCGGAGGACCTCTCCACGCCCACGGTGGCCGAGGCCCGCGAGGCGCGGCGCCGCTCCTTCCGCGGCAGCCAGCTCGGGCGCTTCATGGGCCGCCTGGCGCGCGCCGCCACCGTGCTGATGCGCGCGCTCGTCGGCCACCGCACCATCGGCCGAGAGGACACCGGCTGGGTCACTCTCTGGGCGGCCATCCTGGTGGCCGTCTCGCTGCTGGGATTCCTGGTGCCGCGGGTGTTGGCCTGGCCCATCGCCTTCCTGGTCTTCTGGCTGGCCGTGGCCGCGCTGATCCGCATCGGCGGCAGCGAAGACCCCCCGAACCCGCCCCTCCACCGCGGCGATCCGGTTGACTAAACCTTTGTAGTCAGCTAACTTAGTCGCCCGCTTCTAGAGCAAGCCTGCGTCGTACACGGCCCTGCGCCGTGCTTCTCATGGGGTTTCCATCGCCCCATCCGCAGTCTGCCGTACCCGCGCTGGAAAGGAGGCCGCATGGAGTTCAGGTCCGCGTTCCCGTTTGCCCTGCTGCTCGGCTGCGTCATCGGCGCCGCCGCGGCCGACGGCGATGGAAAGCAGGATCGGGCCCCGCGCAGCCGCGGCCTGGTGGCCGAGGCGGCCGCCTCCACGCTGCCCGCCCGCTGGGACATCCCCGTGGTGCGCAACGCCCCGGTGGAGCGCTTCATCGGCATCTTCACGGGCCGCCAGCAGGACCGCATGGCGCTGTACCTCAAGCGCTCCGGCCGCTACGAGGGGATGATCCGCGCCAAGCTGCGCGCGAAGGGGATGCCCGAGGACCTGCTGTACCTGTCCATGATCGAGTCCGGCTTCAACCCCACGGCGCGCAGCAAGGCGTCGGCGGTGGGGCTGTGGCAGTTCATCTCCGACACCGGCCGGCGCTACGGCCTGCGGGTGGACGGGTACGTGGACGAGCGCCGGCACCCGGAGAAGTCCACGGACGCCGCGCTGCGCTACCTGACGGACCTGCACGGGCAGTTCGGGAGCTGGTACCTGGCCGCCGCCGCCTACAACACGGGCGAGAACCGCGTGGCGCGGGTGATGAGGGAGCAGACGGGCAGGCAGAAGGGGCGCGACGCCGACTTCTGGCGCATCCGCCACCGGCTGCCCGCGGAGACGCGCGAGTACGTGCCGCTGATGGTGGCCGCCGCGCTGATCGGCAAGGAGCCGCACAAGCACGGCTTCTCCGGCGTGCGCCGCTGGCTGCCGCTGGAGACCGGCGAGGTGCAGGTGCCCGCCGCCACGCGCCTGGCCACGGTGGCGAAGGCCGTGGGCGTGAGCGAGAAGGAGCTCAAGCGCCTGAACCCGCACCTGGTGCAGGGGATGACGCCGCCGGGCGGCAAGCCGTTCCCGGTGCGCGTGCCGCAGGGGCGCGAGGAGATGTACGCGGCCAACTTCCCGCGGCTGCAGGCGGAGGCGCGCGCCCTGGCCGCCGCGGAGGCAAAGGAGCGGGCGGAGGTGCAGGCCCGCGAGCGCCGCGCCGCGGAGGCCCGCCGCGCCGCCGCCGTCCGCCGCCACACGGTGCGCCGCGGCGAGTCGCTGTGGACCATCGCGCGGCGCTACGACACCTCGGTGCGGGCGGTGCAGCGCGCCAACGGCCTGGGCGCCCGCAGCCGCATCCGCCCGGGGCAGAAGCTCACCATCCCCCGCTCCTGATTTTTCGGGAGATACGGGACCGACACGGCCGCCGCGATGAGTTCGCGGCGGCCGTTTTCGTTCGTCCCAACTGCGGCCTCACGCGGAGCCGCGGAGGACGCGGAGAACGCAGAACGGGCGTCACTCGAGAGGCGGGCCGCGGCGCGCGGGCGGCGCCCCCACCCGGGCTCGCATTACTCGCCCACCGTCCCCCAACTTCGGGGGAGGGTTGTGGATCTGCGCGCGGAGCCAGCCGAGCACAGTTCAGTTCTCCCCCTCTCCCCGCGCCGCGCTCACCAGCGCCGGCATCGCGCGCCGGATCCATGCGGCGCGGGGGGAGGGGGCCGGGGGGTGGGGCCTCCCGGCGGAGGGCGGCCGGGCGCAGGGGCCCTCGCGGGATGCGCCCGCCCCCGTCGCCCCCTACATTCGCGCGGATGCCGACACTGCTCCGCCCCCGCCGCGCCCTGCTCGTCTTCCTGGACGGCATCGGCATCGGGGAGGACGATGCGTCCGTCAACCCGTTCGCCGCCGCGCGGCTGCCCGGCCTCGAGCGGATGCTGGGCGGGCGGCGGCCCCTGCACCCGCACCTGGACCCCGGCGGCGTCATCGAGGGCGAGCGGGCGATGCTGGTGGCCGCGGACGCCACGCTCGGCGTCGCCGGGCTGCCGCAGAGCGGGACGGGGCAGACGGCGCTGCTCACCGGACGCAACGCCGCCGCGGAGTACGGACGCCACTTCGGCCCCTGGGTGCCCACCGACCTGCGGCCGCTGCTCGCCGCGGAGAACCTGCTGGTGCGCGCGCAGGACGCCGGGCGCACCGCCGCGTTCGCCAACGCATACCCCGTCTACGGGCTGCAGCCGGATCCGCGCATCTTCCGGCGCCCGGCCGCGCCGCCGCTGGCCGCCCAGGCGGCGGGTCTCCTGGTCCGCGGCCCCGTGGAGCTGGCGGAGGGGCGCGCGGTGGCGTCTTCCATCACCAACGAGCGTTGGCGCGAGCGCTTGGGCGATGATGTCCCTGCGGTCACGCCCGCGGAGGCCGCCCGCGCGCTGGCCCGCATCGCCGGCCAGGCGGACGTGACGCTGTTCGCGCACTACGACACGGACCACGCCGGGCACCGCGGCGGGCTGGACTCCGCCGTCGCCGCGCTGGAGAAGGTGGACGCGTTCCTGGCGGAGCTGGCCGGCGCGCTGCCGGACGACGCGCTCCTCGTCGTCTCCAGCGACCACGGCAACCTGGAGGACGCGCGCGGCGGGCACACGCTGAACCCCGTGCCCGTGCTGGCCGCCGGCCCCGGGTGCGAGCTCGTCGCCGCGCGGGTGCGCACCATCGCCGACGTCACGCCCGCGCTGCTGGCGGCGCTGGGGATCGAGAACGAGAACGAGGAGGAGCGGATTGTCGGATGATCGCCCGATCCGGGCCGTGCTGTACGACCTGGACGGCACGCTCGCGGACAGCACCGAGCTCATCATGCGCTGCTGGCGCCACACCATGCAGACGCACCTGGGCGGCTGCCCGCCGGACGAGGAGTGGCTGAGCGGCTTCGGCACGCCGCTGGAGGTGCAGATGCGGCGCTTCGCGCGGTCGGACGCGGAGGCGCTGGCCATGATCGCCACCTACCGCGACCACCAGGAGGCGGAGAAGCACCAGTACCTGCGCCCCTTCCCCGGCGCGGCGGAGACGGTCGCGGAACTGGCGCGGCGCGGGGTGGGGCTGGCCATCGTCACCAGCCGCTACCGCCGCAGCACGCTCAACCACATGGACCTCTGCGGCATCACCGCGTACTTCCCCGTGGTCGTTACCCCCGAGGACGTGGCCAACCCCAAGCCGCACCCGGACCCCGTGCTGGCGGCCGTCGAGCGGCTGGGCGTCTCGCCCGCGGAGGCGCTGTTCGTGGGGGACTCGCCGCACGACCTGGCGGCGGGGCGGGC
>DASTLD010000070.1:0-2316 GCA_035715345.1 Longimicrobium sp. | reverse complement strand
CGAAGCGATGAAGAGAGCCGACCTCCACATCCACACCCGCGCCTCCGACGGCCAGCTTTCGCCGGCGGAGGTGGTGCGCACGGCCGCCGCCGCGCGCCTGGACGTCATCGCCATCACCGACCACGACACCGTGGGCGGCCTGCGCGAGGCGCTGGAGGCGGGCGACGGCGGCCCGGTGCGCGTCATTGCCGGCGTGGAGCTGAGCACGCACCACGGCGACGACGAGGTGCACGTGCTGGGATACCACGTCCGCCCGGACGCGGAGTCGCTGCTGCGGCCCGAGCACGGCGCGCTGGGGCGCCGCCTGGAGCGCGCCCGGGAGATGGTGCGCCTGCTGCAGGCGCAGGGCATTCCCATCGAGTACGAGGACGTGCTGCGCGCAGCCGGCCCGGAGGCGCGCGCCATCGGCCGCCCGCACGTGGCGCGGGCGCTCGTCGAGGGCAGGCACGTGCGCTCGGTGGGGCAGGCGTTCGAGCGCTACCTGGCGGACGGCGGCATCGCCTTCGTGCGCTCCGAGCTGCCCTCCGTCCGCGACGCCATCGACATCATCCGCAATGCCGGCGGCGTGGCGGTGTGGGCGCACCCGGACCCGGAAGACTTCGAGCGCGACATCCGCACCTTCGCGGAGTGGGGGCTGGCCGGCGTCGAATGCTTCCGCCCCAACACCCTGCCGGAGACCGCGCAGCGCTTTCGCCGCGTGGCCGCGGAGCTGGGGCTGTTCCCCACCGGCGGATCGGACTGGCACGGGCCGCACCGCGCGCGCCTGGGCGACTTCGCGGTCCTGGCGGACGAGGTCCGGGAGTTGCTCGAAGCCGGCGCGCCCGGCTGACCACCGCCGGGCGGCACCCGCAGCCCCGCGCCGCCGTGGACCAGCCGCTCGCCCCCGACCGCCTGCGCGATCCCTGGGTCCGCCCCGGGATCGCGCTGCTCGTCGGGCTTTCCCTCTTCGTCCTCTTCCTCTACCTGGGCCAGCCGCAGAGCCCCGCGGAGGTGCGCGGGCGCGCGTGGGTGGCGCTCTCGCCCGATGCGTTCACCCCGCGCATCAGCCGCGCGCGCGAGCGGGTGGCGTCCGCGCTGGCCGCCGCCGCCGCGGGCGACACGGCCGCCGCCATCGCGCGCTACGCGGAGGCGGAGGAGGAGGCGCTCACCGCCCAGCAGCGCGCGGGCACCCCGCGGCAGGCCGCCACCGCCGCGGAGCTGTGGGCCGGCATCGCGCTGGACCGCGCGGGGATGATGCTGGCCGCCGGCGCCACCCCCTGGTACCGCGGCGACAACGAGCAGCTGCTGGCGGAGGCGCTGGCCACGGTGCAGCGCGTGGCCGCCGCCCCCGTCTCTCCCGCCGCCAGGCAGCGGGCGGCCGCGCTCACGGAGCGGATCCAGCGCCAGCTGCGGCCGGCGCCGCTGGAGTGGCTGCCCCGATGACGCCCACGCAGACGCGCCTGGCCGCGTGCTTCGCGTTCCTGGCCTGCGCCGCGCTGGCCGGCGTGGCGCTGGTGGAGAACGGCATCGAGTACCGTGCCTTCGGCATGGTGGAGGGGGTGTTCGCGCTGCTGCTGGCCCACCTGCTCGTCGCGCGCGAGGCGTGGGAGGCGCCGCGCACGCCGCTGGGGTGGACCGCGATCGTCTACGCCACCCTGGCCACGGCCCAGGTGCTGGAGCTGCTGCTGCCCCCGCCGGGGATGATCGAGTGGATGGTCATCGCGGGGCTGGCCGTCACCGCGTGGGGCGCCTTCGCCGGCGGCACGCGGCGGCGGATGCTGGTGTCGCTGGCCAGCCTGGCCCTGCTGCTGGCGGTGATCAAGTTCTCGTTCGTGCCCATCATGTGGCGTACCGTGGGCCCGCCCGCCGGCAGCAACTGGATCGTGGGCGACGTGGCGGAGGGATTCCGCAGGTTTTTCGCCGATTACCGCCCGCTGCGTCCGGCCAGCCAGCTCGTGGGATTCGCCGCGCTGGCGCTGTGGGCCCTGGGCACGCGCCTCCTGTGGACGCCCGACACGCGTGGGGAGCCCGGAGCCGCGCTCGTCCGGATCGATCCGTAAGGCATTGACACGCACCCGCTTAGGTTGTATTGTCAGGACCCTCGCAACGGGGAAGCCACCGCCGGAAGGGGTTGACGAACCGGTGCGAGAGTGATAAGTTAGAAGGCTCGGCGGCAATCACGGCCGCCAACGGATTTTTTGAAAATTTGGGTCAGGTGACTAGAGAAGGAGCCGGCTTGTAAAGGAGCTGGCTCGTTCGCGAGAGCACCAAGCGTGTGAACCGTAGTAGTAGAGGCTTTCGTGGGCCGGGTGTGAGAATATCCGGTCAAGCGAATCA
>DASTLD010000069.1:0-6829 GCA_035715345.1 Longimicrobium sp. | reverse complement strand
CGCTGCGCGCCGCGGCCTGCCGTGCGCCTGCCGCCCCCGTAGAGACGCCCCGGCGGGGCGTCTCTACCATCCGGATGGGCGAAAGACGGCTCCGAGCCCGGGACGCATCAACCCTCCCCCGAAGTTGGGGGAGGGTCGGCGAGGAACGAGCCGGGGAGGGGGCCTCCGCGCCACGCGAGGCACCCCGAAACCGCAAGCATTATCTCCCGCCGTTCCTCCGCGTCCTCTCTTCTGAACCTCCGCGTCCTCTGCGTGAGATCGCAGTTCCGCATCACACATCGTACACACTTTTCTCACCGCCGCGCGACAACCTTCGTACACCTCCTCCACCTCCGCGCCGGGCCGGGAGCGCATCGTTGGGCCGATCGTCCGAAGACCGTATCGCCCGCCCAACGGAGCCACCATGCCCACGCTTTCGTCCGCGCTACTCCTGGCCGCCCTGGCCGCCGCCCCCGACACCGCGGCGGCCAAGGACACCGCCCACGTCGTCACCGCGCTGCGCGTGGAGCAGGCGCCCGCCCTGGACGGCCGCCTGGACGAGGCCGCCTGGGCGGAAGCGCAGCCCGCCCCCTGGGGCTTCGTGCAGAACCGCCCCAACCCCGGCGCCCCCGCCAGCGAGCGCACCGACGTGCGCGTGCTGTACGACGCCGGCGCCGTCTACGTGGGCGTGCGGATGTACGACGCGCGGCCGGACTCCGTCTCCGGGCGGCTGGCCCGGCGCGACCAGGACGTGTACAGCGACTGGTTCAGCGTGGCGCTGGACAGCTATCGCGACCGCCGCACCGCCTTCGTGTTCGGCGTCAACCCGCGCGGCGTCAAGCGCGACCTGCGCATCGTCAACGACGGCGACGAGGACGCCGGGTGGGACGCGGTGTGGGACGTGGCCACCCGCGTGGACGCGCAGGGCTGGACCGCGGAGTTCCGCATCCCCCTCTCCCAGCTCCGCTACCGCCCCGGCGCGGACGAGCAGGTGTGGGGCATCAACTTCGACCGGCGCATCGCCCGGCGCGGCGAGCGCTCGCTGTGGGCGCCGCTGCCGCCGGACCAGGCGGGCGTCGTCTCCCGCTACGGCACGCTGCGCGGCATCCGCGGCCTGCGCGCGGCGCGGGCGCTGGAGGTGCAGCCGTACACCGTGGCCCGCGTCACGCGCGCGCCCGGCAGCGCGGACGATCCCTATCACCAGCCCGCGGAGTGGTTCGGCTCGGTCGGCGGCGACGTGAAGTACGGCATCACCAGCGACCTGACGCTGACCGCCACCTTCAACCCCGACTTCGGGCAGGTGGAGGCGGACCCCAGCCAGGTGAACCTGAGCGCCTTCGAGACCTGGCTGGACGAGAAGCGTCCCTTCTTCACCGAGGGCGCGGACATCTTCGACACCGGCTGGCCGCCGCTCTTCTACAGCCGCCGCATCGGCCGCGCGCCGCAGGGCTCCGCGCCGGGGGACGCCGCCTGGAGCGACCAGCCGGACGCGACCACCATCCTGGGCGCGGTCAAGCTGACCGGGAAGACGCGCGGCTGGTCGCTGGGCCTGCTCAACGCCGTCGCCGGCCGCGAGACGGCGCGCTTCATGGGCCCGGACGGCCGCGAGGAGTCCGCCGTCGTGGAGCCGCTGACCAACTACACCGTCGCGCGCGTGGTGCGCGACTTCAACCGCGGCGGCAGCGCGATCGGCGCGGCCTTCACCAGCACGCAGCGCCGCCTGGAGCCGGGCGACGGCCTGGACTTCCTGCGCTCCAGCGCGTACGCGGGCAGCCTGGACTGGCGGCACCGCTTCGGCGGCGGCAACTACGAGCTGGTGGGCGGCGCGCAGGGAAGCTGGATCGTGGGCAGCGACAGCGCCATCGCCCTGGTGCAGCGCGACGCCGGGCACTACTTCCAGCGCCCGGACGCCGACCACCTGGAGTACGATCCCACCCGCAGCTCGCTGGGCGGCTACGCGGGGCGGCTGGGGGTGATGAAGAACGGCGGCGGGAGCTGGCGGTGGGAGGCGTGGGGCCACCTGTACTCGCCGGGATACGAGATCAACGACGCGGGCTTCGGCTTCGGCGGCGACGAGCTGCGCGGCTACGCGTCCGTGGGCTACCAGCAGGCGCGCCCGGGCAGGGTGTTCCAGCGCTGGTACGCGGAGGTGGCCCAGTCCGCCGAGTGGACCTTCGGCGGCGAGCGGATGGGCGTGGCGACGCACGCGCGGGCCAGCTTCACGCTCAACAGCCAGTGGGGCGGCAACCTGTTCTACACGCGCTCCCTGGGCGGCCTTTCGCCCAGCGAGCTGTGGGGCGGGCCGGCGCTGCTGACGCCGGGCGGGCACTCGATGTCGTTCGGCGTCAACACGGACCGCCGCAAGGCGCTCTCCGGCGACGCCGGGGCGTGGGTGGAGGTGGAGGACGGCACCGGCGCGCGCGCGGTCGAATTCTGGGGCGGCGCCACCCTGCGCGCCTCGGAGCGCATGCAGCTCTCCCTGCAGCCGGGGCTGGGCCTGAACCGCGGCGGCACGCAGTTCGTGGAGACCGTGGCGCAGGGCGGCCGGGACCACTACCTGCTGGCGCGGCTGGACCAGACCACCGCCTCGCTCACCGCGCGGCTGGACTACTCGTTCACCCCCACGCTGTCGCTGCAGCTCTACGCGTCGCCCTTCATCAGCGCGGGGCGCTACGCGGACTTCATGCGGGTGGCGGACCCGCGCGCCGCGCGCTTCGGCGACCGCTTCCACGTGTTCGGCGCGGGCGAGGCGGTGGTGGAGGGGAACGCGGAGGAGGGGCGGATGGTACGCATCGACCTCGACGGCGACGGCGCGCGCGAGACGGCGGTGGGCGACCCCAGCTTCAACGTCAAGGAGTTCCGCTCCAACGCGGTGCTGCGCTGGGAGTACCGGCCGGGGGCGGCGCTGTTCGTGGTGTGGAGCCAGGGCCGCAGCCACTACGCCCCGGACGGGCGCATGGACGCCATCGGCGACGCGGCGGACCTGTTCCGCTCCCCCGGCACCAACGTGCTGCTGATCAAGGCCAGCTACTGGCTGGGATTGTAGATTTCCGCGAGATTGTACGCGCGGGCCGGCAGCAAGCGCCGGCCCGCCCACCCGTTCCGGAGCCGCTGATGTCCCTCCTCCGCCCCTCCCGCGTGGTCACCATGCTGGCCGCCGCGGCCGCGCTGGCCGCCTTTGCCGCGCCCGCGTCCGCGCAGCACGACCATGCGCACCACGGCGCGCAGGCGCGCGCGGAGAAGAACCGCGTGGAGCGGTCGGACCACCCGGAGCCGCGGCCCAACGTGACCGCGCAGGACGTGCTGCGGGTGGACCAGCTGGAGAACGAGCGCCAGAAGGAGGCGTACGAGATCGCGCGAAAGATCCCGCACGTCCTGGACGGGCTGTTCTGCCACTGCAACTGCCACGAGGTGCGCGGCAAGCGGTCGCTGCTGGAGTGCTACCACAGCGACATGGCGGCGCGCTGCGGCATCTGCATGGGCGAGGCGCGCCTTGCCTGGCGCCTTCACCAGCAGGGCCGCACCCTCGAAGAGATCCGCGAGGCGATCGACCGGCAGTACGGGGGGTAGGGAGTGCGTGAGTGCGTGAGTGCGTGAGTGCGTGAGTGCGTGAGTGCGGAAGTACGAAGTACGAAGTGGGTGATGCGGTGATCTGGATGGCGATGCGGCGCGCGGACGAGGGTCCGGGCGCCGTTTTCGTTGCGTGCGATGTTCGGTGTGCGGAGGCGGAGCGCGCCCGGCGATTGAAATCGCGGCAACGAAAACGTGAAGTCGGCCTTCGCCGACTGACCGGGAGAGTGCCGTGTGTGGGGGCGCAGGTCGTCGCGTGTCCATGGTAGAGACGCCCCGCCGGGGCGTCTCTACGGGGCCATCCATGCCAAGGCGGGTTGCAACGCACACCACCCTTCGCCCTCTCCCGCGCAGTTTGCGGGAGAGGGACAGCGTGCGCGGCAGGACGCGACGACAGTCGCGCGCCTGCCGTGCACGCAGGGTGAGGGCCCGCGACGAAGTCGCGCACCTGATCCCGCACGGTGAGCACCCCCTCCTCCACGCATCTGGGGCCGGCGCATTCAATCACCCTTGCGCCGCCATCCCTCATTCCTGTATCTTTCCATCCGGATTTACGGATGAACATGGCTCCCGCACTCTTTGACCGCATGTCGGCCCTGGCCGATGCCACCCGCAGCCGCATGCTGCTGGTGCTGGAGCGCCACGAGCTGACCGTCGGCGAGATCTGCCAGGTGCTGCAGCTCCCGCAGAGCACCGTCAGCCGCCACCTCAAGGTGCTCGGCGACGAGGGGTGGGTCAGCGCCCGCGCGGAGGGCACCAGCCGGCGCTACCGCCTGCCGGGCGAGCGGCTGGACGCGGACGGGCGGCAGCTCTGGGCCATCGTCCGCCGCCAGGTGGAGGCGGCCCCCGCCGCCGCGCAGGACGCCGAGCGCCTGCGGGCCGTGGTGGCGCAGCGCACCAGCAAGAGCCGCGAGTTCTTCGCCGGCGCCGCGGGCGAGTGGGACCGCCTGCGCGCCGAGCTGTTCGGCCGCCGCGCGGACCTGCTGGCGCTGCTGGGCCTGCTGGACGAGGCGTGGACCGTCGGCGACCTGGGCTGCGGCACGGGCCAGGTGACGGAGTCGCTGGCCCCCTTCGTGGCGCGCGTGGTGGCGGTCGACGGCTCGGTGGCCATGCTGGAGACGGCGCGCGCGCGGCTGGCGGACCGCCCGAACGTGGAGCTGCGCCAGGGCGAGCTGGAATCGCTGCCGGTGGCGGACGGCGAGCTGGACGCCGCGGTGGTGTTCCTGGTGCTGCACTACCTGGCGGAGCCGGACCGGGCGCTGGCGGAGGCGGCGCGGTCGTTGCGGCCGGGCGGCCGCCTGCTGGTGGTGGACATGATGCCGCACGACCGCGAGGAGTATCGCCAGGCCATGGGCCACGTGTGGCAGGGCTTCGACGCGGCGCTGCTGCGCGGGTGGATGGACGACGCGGGCCTCACCGGCTTCCGCCAGGTCCCGCTGCCGCCCGACCCGGCCGCCCGCGGCCCGCTGCTCTTCGCCGCCAGCGCGCGGAAGCCGTGAGCCGGGTGATCGCGGGGGCAGCGCGGGCGCACGCGCCCCCACCCGGGCCCGCATTACTCGCCCACCCTCCCCCAAGTCTGGGGGAGGGTTGATGGGCCCCGGCGAAAGGCAGCCGCCGTTCGTGCTGTCCGCAGGCTGTAACCTGTAACCTGTCCCCTGTAACCTGTCTTCCTGTACCCTGATCCCTACGAGGCCGAAGTGAGCGCAGTCGCCGAGCTGACCAACCCCTTCACCGCCGCCGAGGAAGCCGGCCGCGTGCCCTTCAAGGTGGCGGACATCTCCCTGGCCGAGTTCGGCCGCAAGGAGATCCGCCTGGCCGAGCACGAGATGCCCGGCCTCATGGCCCTGCGCGCCGAGTACCGCGGCCGGCGGCCGCTGGAGGGCGCCAGGATCATGGGCTCGCTGCACATGACCGTGCAGACCGCCGTGCTGATCGAGACGCTGGTGGAGCTGGGCGCGGACGTGCGCTGGGTGAGCTGCAACATCTTCAGCACCCAGGACCACGCCGCGGCCGCCGTCGTCGTCGGGAAGGATGGCACGGAGGACGAGCCGCAGGGCGTGCCGGTGTTCGCCTGGAAGGGCGAGACGCTGGAGGAGTACTGGTGGTGCACGGAGCAGGCGCTGCTGTGGCCGGACGGCAGCGGCCCCAACCTGCTGCTGGACGACGGCGGCGACGCCACGCTGCTGGTGCACAAGGGCGTGGAGTTCGAGGCGGCCGGCCTCGTGCCGGAGTTCGACGCGGAGAACGATCCCGAGGAGTGGGGCATCATCCTCGAGACGCTGCGCAGCACCATCGCCCGCGAGCCGGGACTGTGGACGCGCATCGCCGCCGACATCCGCGGCGTCAGCGAGGAGACCACGACCGGCGTGCACCGCCTGTACGAGATGATGAACGCCGGCACGCTGCTCTTCCCGGCCATCAACGTCAACGACAGCGTCACCAAGTCCAAGTTCGACAACCTGTACGGCTGCCGGCACTCGCTGACGGACGGCATCCTGCGCGCGAGCGACGTGATGCTGGCCGGCAAGGTGGCCGTGGTCTGCGGCTACGGCGACGTGGGCAAGGGGTGCGCGCAGGCGCTCAAGGGCCAGGGGGCGCGGGTCATCATCACCGAGATCGATCCCATCTGCGCCCTGCAGGCGGCCATGGAGGGGTACCAGGTGACCACCCTTGACGACGTGGTGGAGACGGCGGACATCTTCATCACCGCCACCGGCAACAAGGACATCGTCACCACCGACCACATGGCCCGCATGAAGGACAAGGCCATCGTCGGCAACATCGGCCACTTCGACAACGAGATCGACATGGCCGGGCTGAAGAAGGCGGCGGGCGTCGAGCGGATCAACATCAAGCCGCAGTACGACGAGTACGTCTTCCCCGACGGTCACAGCGTGATGATCCTGGCGGAGGGCCGCCTGCTGAACCTGGGCTGCGCCACCGGCCACCCGAGCTTCGTGATGTCCGCCTCCTTCACCAACCAGGTGATGGCGCAGATCGAGCTGCACGAGAAGGCCGCCGACTACGAGAAGAAGGTCTACGTGCTACCCAAGCATCTCGATGAGAAGGTCGCACGGCTTCACCTCGACAAGCTTGGCGTGAAGCTGACGACGCTCTCGCCGGAGCAGGCGTCGTACATCGGCGTCAAGCCCGAAGGGCCGTTCAAGCCGGAGCAGTACCGGTACTGATCCGGTGCTGACCCCCTGCTCGTGATGTGACCGATGGCCACCCGTCGCCGGGAACCGGCGGCGGGTGGTCTGCGTCTGTGAGGGCATGAGAA
>DASTLD010000068.1:0-7347 GCA_035715345.1 Longimicrobium sp. | reverse complement strand
CTGGTCCACGGCCTCCTCCAGAGGCGTCCCACTCCACGCTTCTCCGGGTGGCCGCACCGGCATGCCCCTCTTTCTTGACGCATGCGCCCTCGCCAAGCGCTACCTGCGCGAAGGCGAGAGCTCACGGAGGATGCAGGAAATCACGAGCCGCTCCAGGGACTGGAGCGGCTTCGTCGTTTCCGGCCTTATTGAGCCAGAGGTCATCTCCGCCCTATCAAAAAAGGCCAGAGCCCACACCTTCCACCGCCACGCGTTCTTCCAGCGCCACCCGCGCGTGGTGGAAACGTTCCGCCGCGAGCTGAGCCGGGCGTGGTTCACCATCGTCTCGCTCCGCGACGAGCAGGTGGAGGCCGCCGCCGCTCCTGACCGAACACCCGGAGTTCGAGATCGGCGCCGCGGACGGCATCCACCTGGCCACCGCCCTGGCGGTCGAGCGGGAGATCGGGTGCGAGGGCCGGCTCGTCTTCGTTTCCGCGGACCGCGGCCTGGTCAACGCCGCGCGGGTGATGGGCCCGCCCGTCTACAACCCGACCGACCAGAGCGTCGCGCACGTCGAGCGCCTCTTCTGCTGACGCGGCCCGGGCGAGAGCGCCGCTCGCAGCCCGCGGAGAGGGTTTGCGCGAGGTCTGGCGCGGCTCCTGCAAGGAGCCACGGGCCTGGGGTGGAGGGATGCAACCGATTGCAAGGGAGGCACTTGTGGGCAAGATGGGGCGCAAGCTGATGTGGGCGCTGGCGGGCACCGCCGCATCCAAGGTCATGCGCAACACCGCGCGCAGCGCGCTGCACCGCCGCGACGGCATGCCGCGCCTGCCCCGCCGCGTCCGCAAGGAGCGCGGCTTCGGCACGGCGCTGGGCTTTGCGCTGCTGACCGGCGCGGTCATGGCGCTCGGCGACGTGCTCAGCGAACAGGGGAAGACGGCCGCCAAGGCACGCTGACCCGTTGGTTGGGACAGGAGAAGGGCGGGCACCGCACGCGGCGCCCGCCCTTCTCTCATTTCCGCATAGGCCGGCAACGATCTAGAAAGCGGCCCCGACCCTCCCCCAGACTTGGGGGAGGGTGCGAGCCTGAGCGAGCGGGTGGGAGCGGCGCCGGCGCCCGCCTCGCACGCGAACCTCGTCGTGTTCTACTGCCGCTCTCCGCGCCCCCCACGCCTCCCGCGTTACTGCGGCGGACCGCCTCCCGCGGGCGCCCCACCCTCCGCCTGCGTGCTCTTGCGCTGCGGCGGGCGGCCGAAGCGGTAGGTGAAGCTGGCGGCCACGCTGCGCCCGCCCCACGAGTTGCGCCCGCTGCCGCTGCCGCTGAAGCTGCGGTCGCGCGACTGGAACGTGGTGCGGTGGATGCCCAGCGGGTCCGTCATCCGCACGTCCAGCGACGACTTGCCCTTGAACAGGTCCTTGCGCACGCTGAGCTGCGTCCAGGCCGTGCTGGAGTAGCGCCCCTGCAGCGTCTCGCGCGGCGTCTGGCCGCGGACGGACGCCTGCACGGACAGCCCCTTGCGCGGCTGCAGCGACGCGTTGGCGCTGTAGCCGTAGCCCGTGCTGACGCGGGAGAAGCCGGGGCCCAGCACCTCCGCCCTGCGCTCGTCGTGGTTGCCGCTGACCGAGGCGGAGATCGTCCCCCACGTCCCGGGGCGGACGGAGAGGTTCAGGCTGGCGCCGTAGTTCTCCGCCGAGGTCAGGTTCTGCGGCATGCTGGTGACGACGCCCTCCTCGTCCGCGGTGCGCACGTACTCCACCTCGCCTTCCGTGCGGCGGTAGTAGGGCGCAAGGCGCAGCGTGGTGATGCGGGCGCGCCAGCTCACGTCGCCGTTGAAGGAGTGCGTGCGGGCGGGCTGCAGGTCCGGGTTGCCGTAGCGCAGGTTCAGCGGGTCCGTCTGCTGCACGAACGGGTTCAGCTCCCAGACGCCCGGCCGCCGCGTGCGCCGGCTGTAGCTGACGCGCGCGTCCACCCCCTCGCGCACCTGCATGGACAGGTTGGCGCTGGGCGAGAGCAGGAAGTAGTCGCGCTCCAGCGGCGGCTCGCTCTCGGTCGCGCCCTCCAGCCGCAGGTGGGTGGCCTCCGCGCGCAGGCCGCCCTGCAGCGACAGCCGCCCGATCTTGTGCGTCAGGTTGGCGTACGCGGAGTACTGCCGCTCGCGGTAGGTGTGGTCGTTGACGACGGTGGAAGACGGGTCCGGCGCCGCCGGGTCGGTGAAGACGTTGAGCCGGTCGTCGTTGTCCTGCGACATCGCGCTGGCGCGCACACCGCCCTCGATGCGCGAAGACGCGCCCAGCGGCCGCATGTAGTCCGCCTTGGCGGTCAGCGTGCGGTCGTCGCCCTCGGTGCGGGTGGCGCGCAGCTCGTAGGGGATGGCGCTGAACTCCGACTGCCACGAGGTGGCCTCCTCGAACTCGCCGCGCCCGTCGCGCAGGCTGCCGTTGCGACGCACCTCGAACGACAGCTCGTTCTTCTGCGGGTCCACGATGCGCCGGAAGCCGAACCCCAGGTCGTTGGACAGGAAGTCCGAGTGCGAGTCCGTGCGGCGCTCGTAGATGCGCGTGGGCTGCTGCTCCGCGTCCAGGATGCGGTTGGCGGAGACGCCGTCGTCGCCCCAGCCGCCCAGGTAGCCCGTGGCGGAGGCCCACAGCGTCTCCTTCTCACCCAGCGTCCACTCCGCCGTCAGGTCCGCGCTGGCGTGGCTGCTGCGGCCGTCCGTGCGGCGGTCCATGTCCAGGAAGGTGATGGGATCGGACAGCAGGTTCTGGCGCAGCTCGCGCGTGCGGTCGTCGAACGCCCACAGCCGGCTGGATCCCCCGCCGAAGACCGTCAGCCGCCCGCGCTGGTAGGCGACCTGGCCGGACAGGCCGTTGCCGCCGCGGCTGGCCGCGTTCAGCGCCACGCTGCCGCTCAGCCCCAGCGACACGTCCCTGCGCAGCACGATGTTGACGATGGCCGCGTCGCCGCCCTCGAAGCGCACCGAGGGGTTGGGGATGACCTCGATGCGGTCGATGCGGTCCGCCGGCATGTTCTTGATGAACTCGTTCAGCGCCTCCGCCCGCAGCGGCGACGGCCGGCCGTTGATGTAGATGGTCACCGCGCGGTTGCCCACCATCTTGACCGAGCCGTCCAGCTCCACCTCCAGCTCCGGCAGGGTGCGCATCACGTCCGCCGCGGCGCCGGCGGCCACGGGCATGTCCTTGACGCTGTAGACGTTGCGATCCTCCGCGTGCACCACGGGGGGCCGCGTGGCCTGCACCTGCACCGCCTCCAGCAGCACCGGTCCCAGCTCCAGCGTGCCCGCGTCCGCCGTGGCCCCGGCCGCCACCTGCACCGTCGCCGTGCCCGGCCGCCGCCCCGCCTGCCCGGTGGTGCGCACCACGTAGCTCCCCGGCGCCAGCGGCCGCAGCGCAAAGCGCCCGTCCGCCCCGGTGACCGCGCGCGCCACGGCGGTGGTGTCCGCGCCGCGCTGCGCCACCACCTGCACTCCCGCCAGCGGGCCCCGGCCCACGCCGTCGATCACCCGTCCGGTGATGCCCCCCTCCTGGGCGGCGGCCGCGCGGGCGGAGAGCAGGAGCAGGCACGCGGCGGCAAGTCCGGAGCGGAGGCGCGTCATCGGGAGCACGGAAGTGGGGTTGGGAATGGAGCGGCGGGCCCGCGGCATCGGGTGCTAAGATACCTGGCAGCGGGGAAACGTTGTAACCGCCCTCCCCCGGCGTGTTCCCTGAAATTCCTGAATACACGGCGAGGGCGGAGGCCCACCTCCGCCCTCGCCGCTCCAGGCGGCCTGCGCCGGTTCAGCCCTCGTCCTGCACGCAGGGGCCGCCGGGCGCGTTGCAGGTCTGGTAGCAGGAGATGTCCGGCGTCCACACGCACGGCCCGGGCTCGTTGCAGGTACCGCCGCCGGAGCAGTGGAGCTCGCACGTGCCCCACCAGCAGCTCTTCTCGCAGGTCTCCTCGTCCGTCTCCGCGCCGTGGACGGTGCCGCGCGGCGCGCCGGGGTCGGTGGTCGTGTCGAACGACTGCACTTCCAGCTCGTCCAGGTCCAGCTTCAGCTTGCGCATGGGTCCCTCCGGATTCGTGTGTGTGCACCCCCAGCGACGGTCATGGATCGGCGAAGGCAGGCTCCGTACCACAATTTTAGCGGCAAAGGAGAGCAGGCGGCAACATAGCGAAGGCGGCGATCGGCACGCCGAATCGCCGCCTTCGACCCTGCCGGCCGCGGACGGTCAGACGATGGACACGTGCTGGTTGATCAGGCCCGGCAGCTCAAACATGGTGATGCGTTCCGCGCCGAACACCGGGCGCAGCTTGGCGTCCGCGCGGATCTCGCGGCGGTTCTGCGCATCCTGCAGGTCGTTGCTCTTGATGTAGGCCCAGACGCGCTTGGTGATCTCCGCGCGCGTGCCCGCCTCGCTGCCCACCACCGCCGCCAGCGCCGCGTCCGGCCGCACCTGCTGCGCCAGCCCGCCGCGCGCCGCCCGGGGCTGCCCCGTCCCCTCTCCGCTCTTACGCGATCCGGCGCGCTTGCGCTTCGCCTTGCCCTTGCCGGCCTCTGCCTCCGCGGCTGCCGCCGCCCTGCGCCGCCGCGCGCGCTTGACCGCGACGACCGCCGCGCCGCCCGCCACGGCCACCGCGGCGGCCGCCGCCACGCGCTTGCCGCGGCTGGCGCGGGGCTTGTCCTCCTTGGTCGTGCTCCCCGCCGCCTGCTTTCCGGTCCCCTTCCCGGCCGCGGAAGCTCCCGATGCCTTCTTGCCGCCGCCGGTGGTATCTCCCTGCCCCTTTTTGCTCTCCGCCATGGCTGCCTCTGTGGGTGCAAGCGTGTTCGAACGCCCGCCGTCCACTGCGTGCATGCACCGTTCCGCCTGCTCTCCGCACACGGCGAGGGAGGGAGTGATGCCGCCGCCGCCGTCCACGTCCGCGACCGGGGGAGCAAGAGTTTGCTTGACGCACCGGCACGGCGAATCGAGCATGGAACGGGGTTCATCTCGGGCCCGTCCGCCCGCTCTCGACCCTTCCCCTCCACCCCGCTCTGCCAACCCCATCTTCCCCCCGAGCGGACGGCGAGGCCGCTGCCCGGCTTGCCTGGGCCGGGCGCACACGTCACACGCGCAAGGAAGGGAGGTGCTCGATGGAACTGAAGCTGGAGTTCCGGAACGGCAGGCTCCGCCCGGTCGTGCTGGAGCGCGTCGTGGATCCGCGCCAGAACTCGTACGTGGAAACCCTGCAGGCCTGCCTGGTGGCCGGCGGGTATCTGAAGGACGCGGGCGGCATCGACGGGCGGTTCGGCCCGGGCACGGAGGCGGCCGTCAAGCGGTTCCAGAAGGACGCCGGACTGCGCGAGACCGGCCGCGTGGACCCCGAGACCGCGCGCAAGCTCGACGAGAAGGTGGCCGAGCTCACCGACGACTTCAACCAAGCAACGGAGATCGAGGAGCGCATCGGTACCGACGAGGAGGCGGAGGGCCAGCCCCCGGAAGGGCAGCCGCCGCCGGGCGAGCAGCCGGGCGGGGACAAGCAGAAGGGCGACAAGCAGAAGGGGGGGCAGCCCAAGCAGCCGCCCGCCGGTGACAAGGACAAGCCCGGGGGCGGCGGAAAGCCCGGCGGCCAGGAAAAGTCCGGGGCCCAGCCGGATGGGAAGGAGAAGCCGAAGGAAGCGCCCGGGGGCAAGCCGGACGCGACCGGAGGGGCAAAGGACAAGAAGGGAGGGGGCAAGCCATGACCAGGCGCAACCGCGTGATCCTCGACGAGGCTCGAGCAGCGCTCGCCGCCAGCGGGCTCAACGTGCCGCTGGTGATCCTCCTGGCCATGATCAAGCAGGAGGCGCCGCGCGAGCCGGACGCGGAGGACCGCAACCGGACCCACCTCTCCAACGCGGGAGACGGACTGCTGCAGGTCACCCTCAAGTCCGGGAACCGCCGCGGGCAGTACGGCAACACGCTCCGGGGCATCCGCAACAACCTGGAGGACGCGCTCCAGACCCTGAAAGGGTTCCTCGAGCGCTCCGGGGGCAACCTCGCGAAGGCGGTGAGCCGCTACAACGGCGGCAACGACGAGGACGAGGGCGATCCCAACTACACACAGAACGTCGCGAAGCGGATCACCAGCGGCGAGGTCGCGCGGAACTTCGGAGAGGAGTTCGCGCCGGAGAAGCTGGACGACGCCGCGAAGGCGGCGCTGAAGGCGCTCCAGGACTACCAGCGGCCGAAGCGGCAGAAGAAGTGAGGGCCGTCGGGGTCCGTCCGCGGCTCTCCCCGCCTCGCGGGGGGAGCCGCTTCAGCGCTGGGCAGACTACGCTTACGCCGGCGCCGGCTGGGGCGCGGCGCGGTCGAGGGAGCGGTACTGGATGGCCTCGCTGACGTGGGCGGTGCCGATGTCGCCCGCGCCGTCCAGGTCCGCGATGGTCCGCGCGATCTTGAGCACGCGGTGGTAGGCGCGCGCGGAGAGGCCCAGGCGCGTGATGGCCGTGCGCAGCAGCGTGTCGCTGCCTTCGCCGATGGCGCAGAACAGGCGGATGTCGCGGGCGCCCATGTGCGCGTTGGCGTGGATGTCGCCGCGGTCGGCAAAGCGCGCGCGCTGAATCTCCCGCGCCCGGCAGACGCGGCCGCGGATGGCCTTGCTCGGCTCCCCCGCCCGCGTGTCGGACAGGTCGCGGTAGCGCACGGCCGGCACCTCCACGTGCAGGTCGATGCGGTCCAGCAGCGGCCCCGACACGCGTCCCAGGTACCGCTGCACCGCCTGCGGCGCGCACGTGCACCGGCGCTGGGTGTCGCCGTGAAAGCCACAGGGGCACGGATTCATGGCCGCGACCAGCATGAAGCGCGATGGATACGTGAGCGACACCGCCGCCCGTGACAGCGTGACCTTCGCGTCCTCCAGCGGCTGCCGCAGCACCTCCAGCACGTTGCGGCGATACTCCGCCAGCTCGTCCAGGAACAGCACGCCGTGGTGCGCCAGCGACACCTCGCCCGGGCGCGGGTTGGGGCCGCCGCCGATGAGCCCCGCGTCGGAGATGGTCGTGTGCGGGTTGCGGAACGGGCGCGAGACCAGCAGCGCCTTGCCGCCGCCCAGCAGCCCCGCGACGGAGTGGATCTTGGTGGTCTCCAGCGCCTCGTCGAAGGTCAGCGGCGGCAGGATGCCGGGGATGCGCTGCGCCAGCATGGTCTTGCCGGATCCCGGGGGCCCGACCATCAAAATGTTGTGCGCGCCCGCCGCGGCCACCTCCAGCGCGCGCTTGACGTGCTCCTGCCCCTTGACCTCCGCGAAGTCCGCCTCGTAGACGGACGCGCTGCGGAAGAGCGCCTCGCGGTCCACCGTCGCGACCGGCAGCTCCTCCGCCTCCTCGATGAAGCGGATCACCTGCAGCAGTG
>DASTLD010000067.1:0-2641 GCA_035715345.1 Longimicrobium sp. | reverse complement strand
GCGGACTGAACGGGACCGATCCGCTCGCAACACACGCATCTGCGCATGTCCATGGTAGAGACGCCCCGCCGGGGCGTCTCTACGGGGCCGTCCCGACGCGCGGCGGATCGTGGCGCGCGCAGACAGAAAGCCCCTCCCCCGAGGCGGCGAGGAACGAGCGGGGGAGGGGCGCCTGCGCGCTTTGCCAACGCCGGTGTGCGCGGCGCGTGGAGAGGGGGAGAACTTCTACGCGTTACCGTACCCGTTCGCACTTAAGGCGGTGACCGCGACGGACCCGTCGGCGAAGGCCGACATCACGTTTTCATAGCCGCGATTTCAATCGCCGGGCGGGGAATGCGCCGGCGCTTCGCAACTCGCACCAACGCCACCACGCGCTGGTCCCCGGCGGGCGCGCGGAGAGGGGCCCTGAACTGCCCGGCGGCCGGCTCAGCGCGGCGGCCGGCTCAGCGCGCAGGCCCCAACAACCCTCCCCCAGACTTGGGGGAGGGTGGACGAGTAATGCGAGTCCGGGTGGGGGCGCCCGCCCACGCGCCGAACTGTCCTACCTCACCGCGCCGGCTCCCACTCGTACTCGGGCTCGCGCTCCATGCCGGCCGCGATGGCCTTGCCCGCGCGGAAGGCGGCGTACCCGGCCAGCACCCAGGGCGCGGCCAGCATGGCGTAGTCCACCACCTGGTGCTTGAGGTCAGCCCGGTGCCGGCCCACGCGCGAGCGCACCGGGTGGCGCGTGAGCTCCGCCTTGAGGCCGCGCTCCGCGAGCAGGTTGTCCGGCCGGCCGCGCAGCGCGGAGCCGATGGTGCTCTCCAGCACGTCCACGCGGTCCGCCGCCACCAGCAGCAGCCAGTGCGAGGTGCGTCCCTCGCTGAGCGTGTAGGCGTACTTGCGGATCACCCCCGACAGGCCCTTGGGCGGGCACGCCGTCCCGAACACGGGCGGCAGCATGCCGTGCTCCGGGCTCTTCTCGCGCGGCCACCTCTCTACCTGGCGCTCGGGAAAGTCCCAGTGCGCGCCCGTGGCCGTCAGGTCGAAGCGCTCCTTGGGAAAGGCCGGCCGGTCCGCGGGGTCCAGGTCCACGCCCCAGCCGGGGATGCGGGCGCGCAGCTCGTCCGACGGCAGCGCGCGGCTCGGCTTCTCCGCCGTGTATGGCATGCGTCGCTCTCCTAGTTGGGGACCACGATGGGCTTGATGCAGTTGTCCAGCTTGCTGCTGAACATGTGGTAGCCCTCGGCGATGTGCTCCAGCGGAATGCGGTGCGTCACGATGTCGCTGGGCTTGAGGTAGCCGTTGCGCACGTGCTCGAACAGCCGCGGCCAGTGGCGCTTGACGCTGGTCTGGTTGGCGCGGATGGTGAGCCCCTTGTTCATGGCGTCGCCGAACTTGACGGCGCTCATGAGCGGGCCGTACGCGCCGACCACGGCCACCGTGCCGCCCTTGCGCACGGAGTCGATGCACCAGTTGAGCGCCACCGGGCTGCCGCCCTGCAGCTTGAGCTTGGACGACGTCAGCACCTGCATGAAGCTGCCGTCCGCCTCCGCGCCCACCGCGTCGATGGCCACGTCCGCGCCCAGCCAGTCCGTGATCTTCTTCATGTGCATGACGATGTCGTCGTACTCCGCGAAGTTGTACGTCTCCGCGTGCGCGAACGTCCGTGCCATCTCCAGCCGGTAGTCCAGGTGGTCGATGACGATCACCCGCCCGGCGCCCAGCAGCCAGCAGCTCTTGGCGGCGAACAGGCCCACCGGCCCCGCGCCGAACACGACGACGGTGTCGCCCTCCTGGATCTCGCCGAGCTGCGCGCCGAAGTAGCCGGTGGGGCACGCGTCGGTGAGCAGCACCGCGTCCTCCTCGTCCATCCAGTCGGGGATGAGGCTGGGTCCCACGTCCGCGAAGGGCACGCGCACCAGCTCCGCCTGGCCGCCGTCGTAGCCGCCGGTGGTGTGCGAGTATCCGTAGATGCCGCCCACGGCGGTCGCGTTGGGATTGACGTTGTGGCAGTTGGCGTAGAGCTGCCGCGCGCAGAAGAAGCAGCTGCCGCAGAAGATGTTGAACGGCACCATCACCCGGTCGCCGCGCGTGAGGTGCTGCACCGACGGGCCCACCTCCTCCACCACGCCGATGAACTCGTGGCCGAAGGTCTGGCCCACGCGGGTGTCCGGCATCATCCCGTGGTAGATGTGGATGTCGGAGCCGCAGATGGCCCCCTTGGTCACACGCACGATCGCGTCGTTGGGGTGCTCGATGACGGGGTCCGGCTTCTCCTCGACGCGGACGCGGTACGGCCCGCGGTACACCATCGCTCTCATGCGCTGTCCTTCCTCGCAGGTCCCGGCTGCCCCTCGAAACGGGGGGGCCGGTGGGGAGGCAACGCCCATGCCGCTTCCGGGTCACGGCGGGCGGGGAAGGCGTAAGTACGAGGGAGGGAGTACGGAGTACGAGGTACGAAGTACGAAGTGCGGTGGGGCGGGGGAGACGAGGAGAGGGGGATCCGGGGAGATGCGGATCGGGAGATGTGATTCGGGAGATGCGGCCGGGGGATGCAGGCGGGCCTTCGCGTGCGGGGGCGGGGTGCCTCCCGTGGGCGAAGGCCCCCTCCCCGGCTCGTTCCTCGCCGACCCTCCCCCAACTTCGGGGGAGGGTTGGT
>DASTLD010000066.1:0-5621 GCA_035715345.1 Longimicrobium sp. | reverse complement strand
CTGACGGGCTGAACCCGACGAGCACGGACAACTTTGCATGCATAGCACGCCCACGGCCAGCGTCCTTCCCCGCCCCGCCGCCCCCGGCCGCCGGCGCTAGGCCGTGTCGCCGCCGACCCTGGCCGCCGCGGCCGCGTTCGCCGCGTCGTTCGCCGCCACGCCCGTGCTCCGCGACCTCGCCAGGCGCCTGGGCTGGCTGGACCGCCCCAACGAGCGCAGCTCGCACGTGCGGCCCACGCCCCGCAGCGGCGGCATCGGCATCCTGCTGGGCATCGCGCTGGCGCTGGTGCTCGGCGGCGCGCTGGACGAGTGGGGAATGCGCGTCGCGCTTGCGGGCGCGCTGGTCATCGCCGCACTCGGGCTGCTCGATGACGTGCACGGCTTCCGCGCCTGGCCCAAGCTGGCCCTCCACGTGCTGACCGGGCTGGCGGCCGTGCTGGTGGGCGGCATCACGCTCCAGGCGCTGGACCTCCCCGTCGCCGGCCGGCTGGCGCTCGGCGTGGCCGGCATCGCGGCGTCGCTGGTGTGGATCGTCTGGGCGATCAACTGCTACAACTTCATGGACGGCATCAACGGCCTGGCCGCGTTCCAGGCGGTGGCGGCCGGCGCCGCGATGGCCGTCCTCTTCGCGCGCCGCGGCGATGCGGCGGGCGCCGCCGCCGCCGCGGGCATCGCGGGCGCGGCCGCCGGCTTCCTGCCCTGGAACTTTCCCCGCGCCTCCGCCTTCATGGGCGACGTGGGCAGCACCACGCTGGGCTTCCTCTTCGCCGTCCTGGCGCTGCGCCTTTCGTCGCCCGGCGCGGTGGCGCACCTGGATGGGGTCCAGGGGGGCGCCGTGGAGGGGGCGTCGTTCGTGGCGGCCATCCTGCCGCTGTTCCCGTTCCTGTTCGACGCCAGCCTGACCGTGCTGGTGCGCATGTGGCGCGGAGAGAAGTTCTTCTCCACGCCGCACAAGCTGCACGTCTACCAGCGCCTGCTGCGCCTGGGCTGGACGCACGCGCGCGTCACGCTTCTGTTCACCGCGCTGGCCGCCGCCTGCGCGTTCGCGGCGGTGAGCTACGAGCGGCTGGACGATTCCAGGCGCCTGCTCGTGCTCGCGGCCATCACCGCCGTGCACGCGGCGCTGGCCGTCGTGGTCATCCGCCGCACCGGCGAGCCCAACGGCACGCGCGCGGCGGCCGCCATCCACCCCATTCCATCGCCCGCGGACCGCACCGCATGAACGTCCTTGCCGTGGTGGCCCACCCCGACGACGAACTGCTGGGCTGCGGCGCAACCCTGCGCCGCCTGGCCAACGAGGGGCACGACGTCTACAGCGTCGTGCTCTCCAGCCAGGCGGACGCGCGCCACGCCCGGCCGGACCTGGAGCGCCTGCAGGCCGTGGCCGCGGAGTCGTCGCGCATGGTGGGGATCCGGGAGACGCTGAACTACACGTTTCCCAACATCCGCTTCAACACGGTGCCGCACCTGGAGATGGTGCAGGCCGTGGAGGAGGCCGTCGTCCGCTTCGAGCCCGAGTGGATCTTCGCGCACCACCCGGGCGACCTGAACGTGGACCACCGCGTCGCGTACGAGGCCACCATGTCCGCCGTGCGGCTGCCGCAGCGGATGAGCCGCGGCCTGGACGCGTCGCTCATCCGGAAGGTGTTCCTGTTCGAGGTGCTGTCGTCCACGGACTGGAACATGCCCATCGACCCGCCGTTCCGGCCGAACGCCTTCTTCGACGTGCGCGCCACGTTCGAGGACAAGATGGCGGCGCTGGCGGCGTTCGATGGCGCGCTCAAGCCGCACCCCCATTCGCGCAGCGCGGAGAACGTGCGGCACCTGGCGCACGTGCGCGGCGCCCAGGTCGGAATCGAGCTTGCGGAGGCCTTCTGCCTCGTGCACGACGTCTACCCCCAGCCCTGAACCCGAGGAATCGATGCAGGACCTCAGCTACCGCGAGAAGCAGGACCGGCTCAACAACCGCATTCGCGCGCACAAGCTGTTCGCCAACTTCGACATCGACGACTGGATCGAAGAGTTCCTGGGCCGCCGCCCCCGCCGGCGCATCCTGGACGTGGGGTGCGGAAACGGCAACCACGTGCGCCTGTACCTGCAGCACGTGCCGGACGACGGGCTGGTGGCGGGCGTCGACCGCGAATCCGGGCTGATCGGCGAGGCGCGGGAGAAGTACGGCGAGCGCCCCAACCTGGACCTGCGGGTAGGGTCCATGGACGAGCCGCTGCCCTTCGCGGACGGCACCTTCGACCTGTGCGTGTCGAACTTCGCCATCTACAACGCGTCGGACCCGCGCGCCACGATCACGGAGCTGAAGCGGGTGATGGCGCCGGGCGCGGAGCTGCTGCTGATCGGCCCCACGATCAACAACGCCAAGGAGATCTACGAGTACAACGAGCGGCTGACGGGCGTGGCCATCGACCCCGTCACGCTGGTCCGCACCGACCGGCTGCGCCAGGAGATCCTGCCCATCGTGCGCGACGTGTTCGGCGACGCGCGCGAGGAGGTCATCAACTCGCGGCTCACCTTCCCGGACCAGGAGGAGTGGCTGCGCTACTACACGAGCACCATGCTCTACGAGGAGGGCGCGGAGAAGGCGGGCGTCACGGAGGAGCAGATGCGCGCCGCCTGCACCGCCGAGCGCGACATCGTGCTCTCCAAGGAGATGCTGGCCGTCATTGCCACCAGGGCCTGACGCGTCTCCCTGGCAGATGAAGCGCCGCCGCCCCGTAACGGGCGGCGGCGCTTTGATTTACAGAGAAGTGAGCGCATATGGCGCAATAGTGCGCTTGCTCCCGACGACGATCACGATTAAAGATGTGGACGAATGTTACGGCGCGTTGTGAGCTACTTTGCCTACTTTCCGCCTCCGCCGCCTGCATGCAGCCCCACGAAAACGGCATCGACGTTCCACGGCTAGTGACCCGGCTCGTGATGAGCAGCGAGCTGGAGTGGATCGAGTTCAAGCACAACAACCACGAGCCGCAGGAGATCGGCCAGTACATCTCCGCTATCGCCAACGCGGCCGCGCTGCACGACCAGCAGGTCGGCTTCGTGGTGTGGGGCATCGCGGACGGCACCCACGAGATCGTGGGCACCACCTTCTGCCCGCGGACGGAGAAGAAGGGCGGCGAGCTGCTGGAGTCGTGGCTCTCGCGCCTGCTCAGCCCAAAGGTCGACTTCCGCTTCCACGAGGGGGTGATCGGCGGGCGCAGGGTCGTCGTGCTGGAGATCCCGTGCGCGGCGCCCGCGCCGGTCCGCTTCGACGGGGAGGAATACATCCGCATCGGCAGCAGCAAGAAGAAGCTGCGCGACCACTGGGAGAAGGAGCGCAAGCTCTGGAGCCGCTTTTCACGCGTTCCCTTCGAGAACGGGACCGCCAGGCACGACGTGTCCCCGGATGAAGTGCTCGAGTTGCTGGCCTACGCCAAGCTCTTCGAGCTGCTCAAGCAGCCGGTCCCGAGCACGTCCGACGCGATCATCGCGCGTCTCGAGGCCGAGGGCTTCGTCCGCCAGAACGCCAACGGCGGGTACGACATCACCAATCTCGGCGCGATCTCGTTCGGGCAGCGCCTGAGCAAGCTGGGGCTGGAACGCAAGGCGGTACGCCTGGTGGTGTATGCCGGCGAGGAGCGGTTCGACGACAGCCGCGAGTACCCGGGCGGACGCGGCTACGCCAGCTCGTTCGAGGCCCTGGTCGAGTTCGTCGACGCGCTGCTCCCGACCAATGAGGTGATCGAGAAGGCGCTGCGGGCGGGCGTGCCGATGTATCCTATGCTCGCCGTCCGCGAGCTGATCGCCAACGCGCTGATCCACCAGGACTTCTCGATGACCGGCACGGGACCGATGATCGAGGTCTTCAGCAGCCGGATCGAGATCACCAACCCGGGGCTGCCGCTGATCGACCCGCAGCGGTTTCTCGATGCGACGCCGCGGTCGCGGAACGAGAAGCTGGCGATGCTGATGCGCCGCATCGGGATCTGCGAGGAGCGCGGCACCGGCGTGGACAAGGTCGTGCGCCTGGCGGAGATGTACCAGCTGCCGGCGCCCAACTTCCGCGTCGGCCCTGAGCACACCGTTGCGGTGCTGTATGCGCCCCGCCCGCTCGCGCAGATGGACCGCGCCGATCGCATCCGCGCCTGCTACCAGCATGCAGTGCTCCAGTGGATGGCGCATCGGCAGCTCACCAACGCCAGCCTGCGCGAACGCCTCGGCATCAGCGACGCCAATTCCGCCATCGCGTCGCGCCTCATCGCGGACACGCTGGGCGAGGGCCTGATCAAACCGGAAGACCCCGAGAACCGGTCCCGGAAGCACGCGCGGTACATCCCGTTCTTTGCCTAGCCTTATTTGACGAGAATGCCCATCAGAGGGGTATTTTTCCGAGTTTCAAACGGGATTTTCCAGCAGGTAAGCCAACCCTCTGGACAAATTCTTATTTGATTGAAATCCTGTGTCTCCGTGGTCGCCTGGCGCAACTGGTCACGGCAGGCGTGACGGGGCCACCTCGCGCATCCACTGCTCGAGGCGGCTGACGAGGCGCTCCCGCTCGAAGTGCTCGAGGAAGTACGCGCGCCCCCGCGCTCCCATGGCCGCACGCTCCGCCGGGGGAAGGCCGCGCAGCCTGAGGACGGCGTTCGCCAGGGCCCGCGGATCTTCGGCCGGGCAGCCCAGGCCGGCCTGCGCCTCCTCCACCACGCGCGCGCCCTCCCCGTCCATCACCGCGATCATCGGCCTGGCGCAGGCGAGGTACGACTGCACCTTGGCGGGCAGCGTGTAGGTGTAGATCGGCTCGCGCTTGAGCGAGGCGAGCAGGACGTCCGCGTGGGCGAAGAAGTGGGGCATGCGCTCCGCCGGGTGGCGGCCGAGGAGGTGCACGGTCGCCCCCAGCCCCCGCTCGCGCACCTGTTCCTCCACCCATTCGCGCATCCGCCCGTCGCCGACGATGAGCCAGTGGATGTCCTCGTGCTCGCGCAGCAGCTCCGCGGCGGCCAGCAGCGTGGGCATGTCCTGCGAGGTGCCGATGTTGCCCGCCATCATCACCCGGAACCCCTCCGGCAGCGGCGGCACGCCCTCCGTCTCGTCGCGGGACAGTGGGCGGTAGAAGGGCTCGGCGGACTGCGGGAAGTAGCGCACGCGCTCGCCGCCGCCCGCCAGTCGCGACACGGGGCCGATGAAGCCCGCGGACGAGACCAGCACGCGCTCGCAGCCGCCGTAGATGCGCCGCGCCAGCCGCTCCACCGCGCCGAGCACGCGCGGCGACTTCACGACCCCGGTGTCCTTCAGCGCCTCTGGCCAGGGATCGAGCACCCAGAACAGCAGCGCCGCGCCGGTGAGCCGCTTGAGCACCAGCGCGGGGATGCCGACCGTGATGGGCGACGGCTCGAACACCAGGATCGCGTCGTACTTGCCCCGCGCCGCGAGGGGGCCGAAGACGCTGGCGGAGGCCGCGAACGAGGCGTAGTTCAGCGCCAGCCGCATCCCTTTCGCGCGGCCGCGGGTCAGGAGCGGCACGCGGCGCACGCGGACGCCGTGGTAGTCCTCCACCCGCCGCCGGAACAGGCCGTAGCCCGGGTAGGCGCGGCCTTCCGGGTCGTTGGGGATGCCGGTGAGCACGCTCA
>DASTLD010000065.1:0-4453 GCA_035715345.1 Longimicrobium sp. | reverse complement strand
TGATGGGGAGCATGCTGGCGGGCACGGAGGAGAGCCCGGGCGAGAGCTTCCTGCTGGAGGGCCGCCGCTTCAAGATCGTGCGGGGGATGGGCAGCCTGGGGGCCATGCAGGAGGGCAGTGCGGACCGCTACTTCCAGGAGGGCTCGGACGCGCGCAAGTTCGTGCCGGAGGGCATCGAGGGCCGCGTCCCCTACAAGGGCCCCGCGGCGGACACCATCTACCAGCTCGTGGGCGGCCTGCGCTCGGGGATGGGGTACCTGGGCTCGCCGGACGTCGAGACGCTGCGCACCGAGCCCCGGTTCGTGCGCATCACCGGCGGCGGCCTGCGCGAGAGCCACCCCCACGACGTCGTCATCACCCGCGAAGCGCCCAACTACCACTCGTAGGTCTGCGCGACGGGCGGGCCGCCGCTCAACCAAGGAGGCCCCCTCCCCGCTCGTTCCTCGCTGCCCCTCCCCCAACTTCGGGGGAGGGGCTTTTTTCTACCTGCTCCCGTAGTTCTCCGCGTCCTCCGCGGCTCTGCGTGAGTTCCGCAGTTCCTCCGCGTCCTCTCTTTTGAACCTCCGCGCCCTCTGCGTGAAATGCAGTAAAACGCCCTCCTCGAAGTGATCGGGGAGGGCGCGCGAAGACACGGGTACGCGAGAGCTAATCGGGGCGAGGAGCGAGCGTGTTGCGGATGCGCTGCAGCTCTTCCCGGAGCTGGCGGATGGTGGCGTCGCGCTCCGCCAGCTCGCGGCGCAGGCGCGCGGCCTCCGCCGCCGCGCCGTTGTCCCCGCCGCCCGACGGCGCCGGCTCTCCCGGTGCGCGGACGGTGCGGATCTCCGTGTCGCACTTCAGCGGCCCGCCGGCGCGCTCCGCGCACGCCTTGCCGAGCTCCCGCGCCATCGCCAGCAGCACCGCCGCCTCCGGCCGCCGCGCTGCGCGCCCCTTCAGCGTGTCCTGCGCCACGTACATCTCCAGGTTCTGCGCCGCCAGCCCCGCGTCGAACGCCGTGTTGGCGGGGTCCAGGTAGAGCGCGCCGAGGAAGAAGCGCGCCTCGCGCCCCTCGCCCGTGTGCGGGTGGTCGGTGGCCAGGCGCTGGAAGGCCGCCATGGCCACGCGGAACGAGTCCGCGCGCATGGCCTCGTGGCCCGTGCGCCACAGGGCCTCGCGGCCGGCGGGCAGCTCTCCCGGCGCGCGGGAGCCGGACGTGAATACGCCGCACCCGGAGAGCAGTGCGGCGGCAAGGACAAGGGCGAACGATCTCATCTGGACGGTCCCGAGGCTCGGGCTCAGGCCTCCCTCGATCCGGGCGGCCGCTCGGGGAGAAAGACGTGGAAACGGGTCCCCTGGCCCTCCTGGCTTTCTGCAGTGATCGTGCCCCCGTGCGCCTCCACGATCTCGCGCGCGATGGCCAGCCCCAGCCCGGTGCCGGCCGAGCGCGGCTGGGCCTCGTTCTCCACCTGGTAGAACTTGTCGAAGATGCGCGGCAGCTTGTCCGCGGGGATGCCCACGCCCGTGTCCTGCACCTCGATGCCCATCCCCCCGTCCTCGCGGCGCGCCTCCAGGCGGATGGTGCCGCCGCGCGGGGTGAACTTGAAGGCGTTGGAGAGCAGGTTGCCCAGCACCTCGTTCAGGCGGTCCTCGTCGCCCAGGAAGTCCTCCGGCAGGTCGTCCGCCAGGCGCACGGGAAAGTCGATGTCGCTCTGCACGGCCAGCACGCGGAAGTCGCTGGTCAGCTCGTCGAAGAACGGCCGCAGGGCAATCTCGCGCAGCTCCAGGCGCCCGCCGCCGGCCTCGAAGCGGCTCACGTCCAGCAGCCGGTGCACCAGCCTGGCCAGCCGGTCCGCCTGGGCGGAGACGGCCTCCAGCGTCTTCTTCTGCTTGTCGTTGACCTGGCCGTAGATGCCGTCCGCCAGCAGCGTCACGTAGCCGCGGATCACGCTGAGCGGCGTCTTGATCTCGTGCGACGCGACGGAGACGAACTCCGCCTTGAGCCGGTCCAGCTCGCGGAGCTGCACGGTCATGGTGTCGAACGAGCGCGCCAGGTCGCCCAGCTCGTCCGTGCGCTGGGTGGGGATGCGCACGTTGGGGTTGAAGTTGCCCTCCGCCACGGTGCCCATCCCCCGGCGCAGCTCGCCGATGGGCCGCAGCATGGTGCGCGTCAGCCAGCGCCCGATCAGCAGCGTCAGCAGCAGCGCGACGGCCAGCGCGACGAGCGTCGTGGTCACGGCGGTGCGGGCGATGATCTCCGCCCGCCCCATCTCGTCCTCCGTGCGGTCGGCGATCGCGGCGGCGATGGGATCGAGCGCGCTGTCCATCGCCGTGATCCGGCGGTTGAACACCCCCTCCTCGAGCACCTGGAGCTCATCCAGGCGGCCGGCCGCGATGAGGCCCCGTTCGCCCCGGACTTCTTCCCGGTACGCGGCCCAGATGCGCTCCGCGGGCCGGGTCGCGGCTCCGTATCCGGCAGCCCGGAGCTGTTGCAGCCCGCGGGTTACCTCGGCCGCGGCACTGTCGCCCGTCACGCGCAGCGGCAGGGTGTCGCTCGTCGCGACCGGAATTCCCTGTCCGACGAAGATCAGTGCCTTGTAGCGCTTGCGGGAATCCTCCGCGACCTCGACCGCCTTCTGGACGTGGCCGAGCGAGCGGATGGCCTCCGCGTCACGCCCCTGCAGCCGGTGGGTGACGTCGTGGAGCTGCCGCAGGGCAAAAAGGCCGAGCGCCGCGGGGATCACCAGGATCACGGCGATGCCGGCCAGGGTCAGCACGATCCGTTGCCGCAGGCTCATCCGCCTCGGTCCGCGCGGGTGTGGGGCGCGCCCTCCATGCGCACCCCGGGACGACGCTTCCGCCGGCCGCGTCACGCGCCGCCCTCCGCGCGCTCGCGGCGCTTGACCTCGTCCCACAGCACGTCCAGCTCGGCCAGGGTGGCGTGGCCGATGCGCACGTCCCGCTGGCCCGCCAGCCCTTCCAGCGCGCGGAAGCGCCGCGCGAACTTGGCGTTGGCGCGGTGGAGCGCCGCGGCCGGGTGCGCGCCCGCCAGCCGCACCAGGTTGACGACGGCGAAGAGCAGGTCGCCCAGCTCGTCCTCCAGCGCGGCGGCGTCGGCGGTGCCCAGCTCCACGCCCACCTCCTCCGTCTCCTCGCGCACCTTTTCCCACGCGCCGCGGGCGTCGTCCCAGTCGAAGCCCACGCGCGCCACGCGCTCCTGCATCGTGAACGCGCGCATCAGCGGGTCCGCGCCCGCGGGCACCTCGTCCAGGATGCCGCCGGGCGGGCGCTCCGCGCGCTCGCGGGCCTTGAGCCGCTCCCACTCCTCCGCGGGGCCCAGGCCGTACAGGTGGGGGTGCCTCCGGCGCATCTTTTGCTCCAGGCCCGCGACCACGTCCTCCCGCCCGAAGGCGCCGGTCTCCTCCGCGATCACGATCTGGAAGGCCAGGTTGAGCAGCAGGTCGCCCAGCTCGCCGCGCAGCGCCGCGGGGTCGCCGTCGGCAATGGCGCCGGCCACCTCGTGCGCCTCTTCCAGCAGGTAGCGGGTGAGCGTGCGGGGGGTCTGCGCGGCGTCCCAGGGGCAGCGGGCGCGCAGGAAGGAGACCAGCGCCAGCGCGCGGTCCAGCACGCCGGCGCCGGCGGGTTCTACGGGGTGGGTTTCAGCTTGCGATGCGCTCACGGTCGGCCTAGAATACGCGGCTTGTGACTGATCCGTCAACGCCGGTTTCCCGGGCCTGGGTGGAGGTGAGCGCCGCCGCGCTGCGGGCCAACCTGCGGCGCGTGGCGCAGGCGGCCCGGCCGCGCGCCGGTGTGCTGCCCATGCTCAAGGCCAACGCCTACGGGCTGGGGGTGGAGGGCGTGCTGGACGCCGTGGCCGCCGAGCGGCCCTGGGGCATCGGGGTGGCCGCGGTGGCGGAGGGCGAGCGCCTGCGCGCGCTGGGGTGGACGGGGCGTGTGGTGGTCTTTGCCCCCGCGCCGCCGGACGAGTACGCGCGGGCCGCCGCCGCGGAGCTGACGCTGGCGCTGTCGGAGGTGGAGGCGGTGCGCCGCTGGGCGGACGCCGCGCGCGCCGCCGGGCGCCGCCTGGCCTTCCACGCCGAGGTGGACACGGGCATGGGCCGCGCCGGCCTGCCCTGGCACCAGGCCGCCGCCTGGGGGCCCGCCGTGGCCGCGCTCGCGGGGGACGGCCTGGCGTGGGAGGGGTGCTTCACGCACTTCCATTCCGCGGACGAGCCGGACCTGGGCCCCACGGACGAGCAGCACGCCCGCTTCGTCCGCGCGCTGGAGGCGCTGCCGCCGCGCGAGGGGATGCTGGTGCACTGCGCCAACAGCGCCGCCGCGCTGCGCCGCGCGGGCTACGGGCAGGACCTGGTGCGCCCCGGCATCTTCCTCTACGGGGGCGCCGCCGGGCCGGGCACGGAGCCGCAGCCCGTCGCCAGCGTCCGCGCCCGCATCGGGCTGGTGCGCGACGTCCCCGCCG
>DASTLD010000064.1:0-11899 GCA_035715345.1 Longimicrobium sp. | reverse complement strand
GCAGCAGCGGGACGGCGGCCGGGATCACCCGGCGCAGCAGGCGGGAGCGGGGGTCGTTCATCGCATCGGTTCGTGGGTTCGCGCCGGGCCGGGCGTTGCAATCACCGGTCCCGCGGCGGGCGGAAAGTAGGAGAGCGCCGGGGGCGGGGCAACGCCGCGCGGGCGCCTGCCATTCTTCTTGCAAGCACGCCGCGCCGAACCCGTGAGCCGTCCATCCCCCCGCACCGCGCGAGAACGCCGTGCTGCCCATCAGCGACGACAACCCCACCGAGATCACCCCGTTCGTCACCTGGCTGCTGATCGCCGCCAACGCCGCCGTCTGGCTCCTGGTGCAGGGCGCGGGCAGCATGCCGGTGCTGGAGCAGTCGGTCATCGGCTACGGCACGCGGCCGTGCGAGCTGACCGCCGCCTGCGCGGTGGACGGGTACGGCTGGGAGACGGTGGTGACCTCGATGTTCATGCACGGGAGCTGGGAGCACATCATCGGCAACATGCTGTTCCTGTGGGTGTTCGGGAACAACATCGAGGACTCCATGGGGCACCTGCGCTTCATCGTCTTCTACCTGCTGTGCGGCGTCGTCGCCGGGCTGGCGCACGTGTACTCCGACCCCGGCAGCGCCATCCCGGCGGTGGGGGCCAGCGGCGCCGTCAGCGGGGTGATGGGCGGCTACATCCTGCTCTACCCCCGCGCGCGGGTGCGCACCTGGATCCCCCCGTTCTGGTTCATCCCCCTGCCGGCGTTCCTGGTGCTGGCGTACTGGTTCGCCATCCAGCTCTTCATGGGGGTGGCCACGCTGGGCGCGGAGGCGGGCGAGGAGGGCGGCGTGGCGGTGTGGGCGCACGTGGGCGGCTTCGTGGCCGGGCTGCTGCTGATCCACTTCTTCCGCAAGCGGCGGCTGGTACAGGCCAAGCGGCGCCACGAGCAGCTTCCGCCCGACGAGGTCAGGCGGCTGGAGTGGTGAGCGCGGGGGGGGGAGATGCGGAAGCGGCCCCGGGGAAGGTCCCCGGGGCCGCTTCGCTCGTCTACCCGTCTCCGATGGACGGCCGGTGGTCGGGGATGCGCCCCACGCCCGGCTCCTGGTCGATGCCCAGGCTGGCCGGCGCCTCCTCCGGCGGGATGACCACGGCGTGCGGGTCGAACTCGCCCTCCCAGCGCGCCATGACCACCGTCGCCAGGCAGTTGCCCACCACGTTGATGGCGGTGCGGCCCATGTCCATCAGCTCGTCCACGCCCAGGATGACCGCGATGCCCTCCAGCGGCAGCCCGAAGGTGGCCAGCGTGCCCGCCAGGATCACCAGCGAGGCGCGCGGCACCCCGGCCACGCCCTTGGAGGTGAGCATCAGCGTGAGCATCATCACCATCTGCTCGCCGAACGACAGCGGCGTGCCCGCCGCCTGCGCCACGAAGATGGCCGCCAGCGACAGGTACAGGGTGGTGCCGTCCAGGTTGAACGAGTACCCCGTCGGCATCACGAACGCCACGATGCGCCGCGGCACGCCGATGGCCTCCATGGCCTGCATGGCGCGCGGCAGCGCCGCCTCGCTGGAGGTGGTGGAGAAGGCGATGATGGCCGGCTGCTTGACCGCCTGCAGGAACTTGCGGATCGGCACCTTCGCCAGGAACGCGATGGGGACGAGCACGAAGACGATGAAGAAGGCCAGCGCGCCGTAGAGCGTCAGGATGAGCTTGGCCAGGTTCACCAGCACCCCGGCGCCGCTGTGCCCCACCGTGACCGCGATGGCCGCGCCGATGCCGATGGGGGCGTAGCGCATGATGATGGCGGTGAACTTGAACATGATCTCCGCCAGCGCCTCGCAGACCCCCAGCATCACCTCCTTGGGCCGCCCCCGCACCTGCGACAGCGCCACGGCGAACAGGATGGTCCAGAACACGATCTGCAGCACCTCGTTGGCGGCGGCCGCCTCCACGAAGTTCTGCGGGACCACGTGCTCCAGGAAGCTGCCCAGCGTCAGGTCGCGCCCGGTGGCGGCCAGCTGCTCGCCCTGTTCCGCCGGGGCCGAGAGCTGCACGCCCACGCCGGGCTTGGTCAGGTTCACCGCGCCCAGGCCGATGAACAGCGCCAGCGTGGTGACGATCTCGAAGTAGATGATGGACTTGAGCGCCAGCCGCCCCACGCGCTTCATGTCGTCGCCGTGCCCCGCGATGCCGATGACCAGCGTCGCGAAGATGATGGGCGCGACGATCGACTTGATCATCCGCAGGAAGATCGTCGACAGCGGCTTGAGCGAGGTGGCGCGGAAGCCTTCCGCCTCGGGGGCCGGCAGGCCGGGCCCGGGCGGCCGCGGGTCCGGAAAGGCCAGCCCGAGCGCGATGCCGACCGCCATGGCGATCAGGATCCACTGGGTCAGGGTGATGCGCCGGAGGAGCTTGAGCACGGGGGGCAGCGCCGGGGTGCGAAGCAACGCCGCCCCCCGGGTGGCGGGCAGGCGGCAGAGAACGGCGACAATCTTCGCGCGGCGGGCGGCGCGGGGCAACTCCCCGCCCGCGCGGGGGCGGAGTGGCGCGCCCGCGGCGGCGCGCGTAGAATGACGGCCCATCCCTGCGGCACCCTTCCCCCTGCCCCGCCCGCGCGGGTTTGCCACCACCGCATGCGCTCCAGGAACAAGCACCTGAAGTGGCTGCTGCCGCTGTGGATCGCGGCGGCGCTCCTCGTCACCGCCGGCTGGTACGCGTCCGCACAGGACGACACCACGGCCACGGCCCCCGCTCCCGCCGCGGCGCAGCCCGCCGGCCAGCCGGGCGCCGGCACCACCCCCCCCGCCCTGCAGACCTCGCCGGAGGTGGTGGAGAACGCGCAGGCGGCGGAGAGCGGCATCCAGCAGGACTCGCAGCCCACCAGCACCGCCACCGCCGGCGAGATCGCGCAGCGCGCGCGCGACGAGGCCATGGGCACGCCGCTGCAGAAGGCCACCAGCCTGCTCGGCCTGCTGGTCTTCACGGCGCTGGCCTGGCTGCTGAGCGTGAACCGCCGTGCGGTGGACTGGAGGCTGGTGGCCTGGGGCATCGGCTTGCAGTTCATCTTCGCGGTGCTGATCCTGTGGACGGCACCGGGCAAGGCCTTCTTCGCGGGCGCCAACGACGTCTTCAACGCGCTGATCGGCTATACGGTCGAGGGGGCCAAGTTCCTCTTCGGCAACCTGGTGTGGAACAACGTGCCCGTGGGGCCGGGCGGCGGCTTCGGCCCCATGGACCCGGTGGGCACCACGACCGGGTGGGCGGCCGCGGGCGGCTTCTTCGCCTTCAACGTGCTGCCGACCATCATCTTCTTCTCGAGCCTGACCACCCTGCTGTACTACCTGGGGGTGATGGAGAAGGTGGTGAAGGGGTTCGGCTGGGTCATGCTGCGCACCATGAAGATCTCCGGGGCGGAGAGCCTGAGCACCGCCGGCAACATCTTCCTGGGGCAGACGGAGGCGCCGCTGCTGGTCAAGCCGTTCATCTCCACCATGACCAGGAGCGAGCTGCACTGCATCATGGTGGGCGGCTTCGGCACCGTGGCGGGGGGCGTGCTGGCGGCGTACGTGGGCATCCTGGTGGCGTACTTCCCCGACATCGCGGGGCACCTGATCAGCGCCAGTGTGATGGCGGCGCCGGCGTGCATCGTGGTCTCCAAGCTGATGTACCCGGAGACGGAGGAGCCCGTCACCAAGGGCACGCTCAAGATCAAGCTGGAGAAGATCGACGCCAACGCGGTCGACGCCGCGGCGCGCGGCGCCAGCGAGGGTCTGACGCTGGCGCTGAACGTGGGCGCCATGCTCATCGCCTTCATCGCCCTGGTGGCGCTGCTGAACGGTCTCCTGGCCTTGTCGGGCGACACCCTCAACGACGTAATCGTCTGGCTCGGCGCCAGAGTTGGCGCTGACTGGGGACGAATCGCGTTTTTGGACGACTTCACGCTCCAGACCATCCTGGGCTGGCTCGGTGCGCCGCTGGCCTGGCTGATGGGGGTGCCGTGGCAGGACGCGCCGGCGGTGGGCACGCTGATCGGCGAGAAGACGGCGCTGAACGAGTTCGTGGCCTACCTGCACCTGGGCGGCATGCTCTCCGGCGGCGAGAACCTGGACCCGCGCTCGGTGATGATCGCCACCTACGCGCTGTGCGGCTTCGCCAACTTCAGCTCCATCGCCATCCAGATCGGCGGCATCGGCGGCATGGCGCCGGAGCGGCGCGGCGACCTGAGCCGGCTGGGGCTGCGCGCCATGATCGCGGGCACGCTGGCCAACTTCATGACCGCGTGCATCGTGGGTATCCTGCGGTGACGCGGCGCTGACCGCGGACGAGAACCATGCGCGGGTCCCGGCTGCCGGCCGGGACCCGCGCGGCTAAGGATCGGAGAGGACGATGTCGAACGAAGTGACGCGGGAGCGGCTGCACCGGCTGCCCAAGGCGGAGCTGCACGTGCACCTGGACGGCAGCCTGCGGCCGCGGACCATGCTGGAGCTGGCGGAGCGGTACGGCAAGCAGATGCCCGCCGGCGACCCGGCCGCGCTCGCGGACTACATGCACGTGCAGGACGCGCGCAACCTGGTGGAGTACCTGGAGCGCTTCGCCATCACCCTGTCGGTCATGCAGACGGGCGACGCGCTGGAGCGCATCGCCTACGAGCTGGCGGAGGACCTGGCCGCGGAGAACGTGCGCTACGCGGAGATCCGCTACAGCCCCATCCTCAACATCCGCGAGGGGCTGCCGCTGACGGAGGCGGTGGAGGCGCCGCTGCGCGGGCTGCGCCGGGCGGAGGCGGACTTCGGCATCCGCACCGCCATCATCATCTGCGGCATCCGCAACATGGAGCCGGAGACCAGCCGCGACCTGGCGGACCTGACGGTGGCGTACAAGGACCGCGGCGTGGTGGCGTTCGACCTGGCGGGCGCGGAGTACAACTACCCGGCCAAGAAGCACAAGGACGCGTTCTACACCGTCATCAACAAGAACATGGCCGCCACCATCCACGCCGGCGAGGCGTACGGGGCGGAGAGCATCCACCAGGCGCTGCACTACTGCCGCGCCAACCGCATCGGGCACGGCACGCGGCTGTTCGAGGACCCGGACCTGATGCGCTTCATGAACGACTTCCGCATCCCCATCGAGATCTGCCTGACCAGCAACGTGCAGACGCGGGCGGTGGAGAGCTTCGCGAAGCACCCGCTGCGGCAGTATTACGACGCGGGGCTGATCCTGAGCCTGAACACCGACAACCGGCTGATGAGCGCCACCACGGTCACGGAGGAGTACTGGCGCGCGCACCAGCACCTGGGCTTTACCTGGGACGAGCTGGTGGACCTGGCGCTGATGGGCTTCGACAGCGCCTTCATGCACCGTCCCGAGAAGCTGGAGATGTGCGCCCGGGTGAAGGCGGAGATCGAGGCGCTGTAGGTGCCCGCGACCGCAGCCGAAAGGGCCGGCTCCCGTGCGGGAGCCGGCCCTTTCTTCGTGCGGACGCGCGAGGGACCTCCGGTCTCGAAGGTCCGGCCGCCGTCCTCTCGCGCAGGTCTCAGGGAGGGGAGCGCCACTCGCTCCCGCAGCCTGAGCGTGCCGGTGGGGCTACTGGTCCATCTCGCCCATGCGTGAACAGTCCGCGACGGGGGCGGCAACCCAGCCACCGGTGTAGCCGGTCGCGAAGTCGGCCCGCACCTCGTACCGGAAGGAGTAGGTCGTGCCATCGAACTCACAGGAGGTGGCACCGGTGTACGTCCGCGCCGCGTCCAGAATGGACGTCTGGGTCGTGGTTCCAACCGGATACGTCTCGATCGTATAGGAGATGACCTGGTAGTATTGGTTCCGCACCTCCGCCTCACGGACCAGGCTGACCGTGTACCCGGTGGCGCCGTCGAGCCCCCACCACTGGATTTCCGGGGTGGTACCGGACGTGGCCACCCAGGGCGTCGGGGAGGGCAGCGGATAGAGGTAGGCGGTGGCGCTCTGGTCGTGCGAGCCGAACCCGGCCCAGGAGTTGAGCGCGGTACCACCGTTCATCACCGAGCCGGCCGCATTCCCGCTGGTGGGTGACCCGGGGACGTGCACGGCGCCTTCCGTCCCGGCGCTCTCACCCATCTGCGTGTAGTTGCTGTGCCGGAAGCCGAGCGTGTGCCCGAACTCGTGCACCATGTTGTGCACCTTCTGGGCTTGCGTGGTGGAGTAGGCGAAGCAGGTGTTCACGAAGATGGTGCTCCCCGGATTCCAACCCGAAGGGAACGACGCGTACGCCGCCACGTTCGGTGACGTGCAGGTGGTCGCCACGGTGATGTCCGCGGGGCCGGACTCGACCAGGCGCACGTAGCTGTTGGAGATGCTGCTCCAGTGCGCCATCGCGTCCCGCGCGGCCGTCTGCCAGGCGGTCTGGGAGCTCAGGCCGGAGACATCGACCCGGATGTCGTTCACCTTGGGAGAACCCACCAGAGCCGAGGTGCGGTACTGGAAGCTGGGGCGCCGCGGATCGTCGGAGGTCACCACCGGCACACCGCGGAGCTCGGCCTTGGACAGGTAGATGTCTCCCTCCACCAGCACGTACTGCCCGAAATCCTCCACCATGTCGGCTCGGAAGCCGAGCGCGACGATCTGCGCCGTCAGGTCTTCCGCACGTGACGTCGTCGGCGCATCCGAGCACGCGGCCAGCGCGGCCGCGAGCAGCAGAGAGGCGGCGACCGCCGCACGGGAGCGTCTGGGTGGCATCATGAGCTTCCCTCCGGTAGTGCCGTCCGCTACGAGCCCGCGGACGAGATGAATCGTTATGGCCTGGAGAGAGTGCTGCCTTGTTACCATCCTCTCTCCATCTGCCATGCTCACGGCATGCCCGTGAGTACGAATCAAGCTATCCAGATCTCCCGCTTGCGGCAAATTACGTCTTATAAGATGGGTATCTAATTATCAGCAATGTCAGACCCATTCTGGAAAGTGATGGGTGATCGGGATGCGTGGTGGAGGTGCGCGATGTCTTGCCGATGCTCAGCACGGCTCCGGCCACACAATCCCGGGCCCGGCGCGCCCACGCCGATCCACCGGAGCAGTCACCGCTTTTCCATCATCCCATCTCCTCGTGGGTAGCCGTGCGCAGGACTTCGAGCGCGTAGCCCAGGGGGTCGTCCGCGCCCAGCGGGATCTCGCGCCAGGGGCCTACGCGGCCGCCGAGCTGGTAGTCGGCCTGCTCGCGGGCGTGCTCGAAGCACTGGTGCCAGGTATCGCCGGCGAACTCGCCGCCCTCTCCGTAGCAAACCAGCATCACGCCGCCGGTTTCGGCGTCCTCTTCCGCGATGAGGAGCCGCGGCTCCGGGAACGTACCCGCGCCAGGCGCCGTGTGTGGGGTGTCGCCGGCCGGACGCACCGGCGCAAAGAAACGGACGGGAGGTCGCATCGTGGTCTCAGGCTGCGCGGGCAGGACGCTTCCTCACGGCTCCGGCGGACGGCGCAGGGGATCGTAGCGCGGCGGCTCGTTGCGCCCGGCGCCGCGGAACCGGGCGACGGCCGCCGCGACGGCCACGCCGGCCAGGAGCAGCGCCGCGCCGGCACCCAGCCGGTCGCCGGCCAGGATGAAGACGTCCGCCACCGCGATCAGGAGCAGGTTCAGGTAGGGCTCCCGCCCGTGACGCCCGCGCCGCTCCGGGTCCAGCCGGTCGTCGGCGATCATGGCCAGCGACAGCAGCGCCAGCAGCCCCAGCGGCACCTGGAGCAGCAGCCTGGCGAGCCCGCTCATCGTCGTCGGGGAGTGCGGAGGGTCAGGCGCGGGCGGGCTCGGCCAGGCGCTCACGGATGCGGGCGGCCACCAGCTCGATGCCGGCGCGGTTCTGCCCGCCGCGGGGGATGATGACGTCCGCGTAGCGCTTGGAGGGCTCCACGAAGGTCATGTGCATGGGGCGCACGGTGGTCAGGTACTGCTCGATGACCGAGTCCAGCGACCGCCCGCGCTCCTCGAGGTCGCGCCGCAGCCGGCGGATGAAGCGCACGTCGGGGTCCGCGTCCACGAAGATGCGCAGGTCGAACAGCTCGCGCAGGCGCGGCTCCACGAACAGGAGGATGCCGTCCGCCAGCACCACGTCCCGCGGCTGCACGCGGATGGTCTGCTCCGCGCGCGTGTGACGGCTGAAGTCGTAGACGGGTTTGTCGATGGGCCGGCCCGCCAGCAGCTCCTCCACGTGGTGGACGAAGAGGTCGTTGTCGAGCGAGTCCGGGTGGTCGAAGTTGACCGCGGCGCGCTCCTCCAGCGAAAGGTGCCCCAGCTCCTTGTAGTAGGCGTCCTGGTCCAAGAAGACGGCGGAGTCCAGGTGCAGCGAATCGTAGATGCGCCGCGCCACGGTGGTCTTGCCGGACCCCGTGCCGCCCGCGATGCCGATCAGGAACGGCTTCACCGGGATTCGCGTTCCGCGGGAGGAAGGGAGAAGCGCCGCCGCCCGGAGCGGGCGGCGGCGCCAAGTTGTCCCCCGCCCCGCGGCTTCGCAAGACGAGCAGGGGAAGTACGAAGTACGGGGTACGAAGTACGAAGGGAAATGTGGCGGGGCGACCGTATCTGCCGGCCGCCCCGCGATTCACGTACTCCGTACTTCGTACCTCGTACTTCCGTTACGTCGTCGCTTCCGTGCCCGGCTGGCAGGCCAGGTTCGGGTTCTTCTGCACCGTCACCGCGTACTGCCCCGTGTCCGCGATGCGGATGGTGATGTCGCCGTGGACGCTGGTGCAGTAGGTGTCCATGGTGGTGCGGCCCAGCAGCGCGTTCAGCGCGTTGATGCGCGGGTGCGAGCGGCCGTTGGCGCTGACCACCGCCAGCTCCGGCTGGGTGTGCGCCAGCCACGACGACGCACCGTTGAAGCCGTTGTCGAAGATGGCGTTGTTGGCGCCGTGGTGCCCCACCTTGAGCGCCTTCAGGTTGGCCGTCAGCGAGGCGTACTGCGTGCGCCAGCGCGTGTTGGCCTCCACCTCGCCGTCGCCCGTGAAGAACATGGAGAAGGTGCCGCGCCGCAGCGACGTGCCCAGCGACCCCTCGTTGAGCTGGTCGCCGGAGGCGCTGGAGTTGTTCAGGTACGTCGGCAGCGGGGGGACGACTTTGGCCAGCCCCGTCTCGTACCCGAAGGGCAGGTCCGTCACCACCGTGGGCACCACCACCGTGTCCGCGCGGTTGTTCGCGGCGGTCAGCACCGTCTGGTAGCCGGAGACGTTGGCGCGCTGCTGGCCGTTGTAGACGAACCAGTCCACCGTCATCCCGTTCAGCACCTGCGACATGCCCGCGTAGTGGTCCGCGTGGGCGTGGGTCAGCTGAACGAACTGCAGCCGGGTGATGTTCAGCGTCTGCAGCCGCTGCAGCACGTAGCCCGGGTTGGAGGCGTTGGCGCCCTGCGGCCCGGCGTCGATCAGCCCGTGCCGCATGCCGCTGCCGGTGGAGTCGGTGATGAGGATGGCGTCGCCGCCGCCGCCGCTCTCGTTGTCGCCCAGGTCGAACAGGCGCACGATCAGCAGCCGGTTGCCCGCGAAGCGGACGGAGAAGTTGACCGTCTTCGTGGAGGTGGCGATGCCGTTGCGCGCGTCGACCTTGAGCACGTAGGCGCCCGGCTCCCCCACCACCCCGCCCGCCGCGAAGGCGCTGCCGTTCAGCGTGGCCGTGTACGAGCCGCGGTCCACGGAGACGCCCACCGTGGCCTGCCCCTCGTACACCCCGCCCTCCTGCACGCCGGTGATGGTGATGACCGGCGGCTCGGGGTCGGACGAGCCGGACGGCGACGAGCAGGCGGCCAGCGCGGCGGCCAGCGCCAGGACGGGGAGCGAGCGCAGCTTCTTCATGTCGGGCAGTGCGGGCCGGGACGGGTGTGGACCGCACAAGTGTAACGCCCGCCGCCGCTTCTGCCCAGCCGCCGCACGTTTCCCGCCCTCGGAAACGGATGAAGTGCGGATTTCGCCAGCGGGGCCCGGCAAGTCTTGACACGGCAACACCGTCCCCCTTACCGTCCCGCGGCCCGCGCGTGCACGCGCAGGCGCACCTGCTCTCCCCCTCCCCAGGAACCACGGAATGACTCGGATTCCATTCCGGTCCGTCGGGTTCGTGCTGGCCGCGGCGCTGTTCGCGGCCGGGTGCACGGAATCCACCGGCCCGGACGGCACCCCCACGGACCTGACCGTGCGGGCTTACGTCGACGCCGACGGCTCCGGCACCTTCAACGCCGGCGACGCGCCCCTCGCGGGCATGACGGTGACGGCCACCGGCCTGGACGGGACGGCCGTGCAGGCCACCACGGACGCGCAGGGCGCCGCCGTGTTCGCGGGCCTGGAGCCGGGCAGCTACACGCTGTCCATGGCCGGCGCGGCCCCGGCCGGCGCGGTGCTGGCCACCGCCTCCACCCCGGTGGTCATCGCCACCTCGGCTGGCGGCGCGGCCACGGCGGAGTTCCGCTTCGCGTACTTCCCCGGCACCCTTTCCGGGGTGCTGTTCCGCGACGACAACGGCAACGGCGTCTTCGACGCCGCGACGGACCTGCCGGCCCCCGGCATCACCGTGCAGCTCTTCGCGGGCGCGACGGCGTCCGGGACGCCCGTCGCCACCACGACGACCAGCGCGGCGGGGGCCTACTCGTTCCCCACGCTGCGCCCCGGCACCTACACGCTGCGCTTCGTGGCGCCGCCGGGCATCACCATCGTGGGCGGGGCGGACCAGCAGGTGACCGTGGGCGCCAACACGCCGGTCACCTCCAACGTGCGCTTCACCGGCAACCTGACCATCCCCATCGTCCAGGCCAAGACGCGCGCGCTGGGCAGCAGCGTGACCGTGGAGGGCATCGTCACCACCACGCTGGGCGAGTTCACCTCCACCGGCACGCCGCCGGCGGGGAACCTCTACGTCCAGGACGCCACCGCCGGCATCCAGGTGTTCGGCATCCCGGTCAGCGAGGGCCTGGTGCCCGGCGACAGCATCCGCGTCACCGGCACGCTGGGCACGTTCAGCGGCGAGGTCCAGATCACCACGCCGGGGCTGACGGTGACCAAGCTGGGCACCGGCACGCCGAAGACGCCGCGGGTGGTGAGCGGCACCGAGCTCGCCAGCCGCGGGCTGGAGGGCTCGCTGGTGCGCCTGAACGGCCTGACGGTGCTCGGGGTGGGCGCGCAGTCCACCCCCACCAGCTCCTTCAACGTGACCGTGCAGGCGCCGGACGGCACCGTCTTCACCGTGCGCGTGGAGGGCCGCACCAACGTGGAGCGTCCCGTGTTCCTGGTGGGGCAGACGTACAACATCTCGGGCATCGCCGCCGCCTTCACCGCCGGCGGGGTCACGTCGGAGCAGCTCAAGCCGCGCTCCACGGCGGACGTGGTGCGCGTGTCGCCGTCCACCATCGCGGAGGTCAAGGCGGCCGCGGTCGGTTCCGAGGTCAGCACCCGCGGCGTGGTGACCACCACGCTGGGCGAGTTCACCTCCACCGGCACCCCGCCCGTCGGCAACCTCTACATCCAGGACGCCACCGGCGGCATCCAGGTGTTCGGCGTCCCGGTCAGCCAGGGCCTGGTGCCCGGCGACAGCGTGACGGTGACCGGCACCCTGGGCACCTTCAGCGGCGAGCTGCAGATCACCACGCCCAACCTGGCGGTCACCAAGGTGGGCACCGGCACGGTGCCGGCGCCGCAGGTCATCACCGGCGCGCAGCTGGCCTCGCGCGCCTTCGAGGGCTCGCTGGTGCGGGTCAACGACCTGGTGGTGAACTCGGTGGGCAACCAGTCCAGCACCACCAGCTCGTACAACGTGGGCGTGACGGCGCCGGACGGCACCACCTTCACCGTGCGCGTGGAGGGCCGCACCAACCTGGAGCGGACGGCCATCACCGTGGGCGCCACCTACGACTTCGTGGGCATCGCGACGGCGTTCTCGTCCGGCACCCCGGCGGTGGTGGTGGAGCAGCTCAAGCCGCGCTC
>DASTLD010000063.1:0-18999 GCA_035715345.1 Longimicrobium sp. | reverse complement strand
CCAGCACCACGCCGATCACGGCGACGGCCACCATCACCTCCACCAGGGTGAAGCCGGCGCGGCTACGGGAAGGCACGGGCACTGTCCGGGCGGAAGAGCGCGGTGCGCAGCAGCGTGCGCCGCCCCGCGCTGTCGGTGAGGGTGACTTCGTACAGCGTGCGCGCGGGCCGCTGCACCTCCAGCCGCCACGGCCCCTGCGCGCGGCTGCCCAGGCGCCGGTCCAGGTCGTCGCGCGTCCAGAGGGAGACGGCGTGCAGGAACGCGTTCGCCTCGCGCATCTCGCGGTCCGCCTCGCGCGCGCGGCGGACGGACTCCGCGCCCTCGCTGGCCAGGGTCACGGCCGCCGTCCCCGCCGTGGCCAGGATGGCGATGGCCACCATCGCCTCCAGCAGCACGGCACCCTGCCTACCGAGTCCGGCGCACCGCACGCGGCCTCCCGGTCAGCAGGTCCAGCCCCAGCGCGGAGTCCGCCCGCACGGTCCCGTCCGGCAGCACCGTCATCACCCGCGCGGAGTCGCCCGCGCCGATGGTGAGCGACACCGGCCGCCGCCCGCGCAGCGCCGCGCTCCGCGCTCGCGCGATCATCGCCGCGCGCTCGGCGGCGGGCGTGGTGTCGTCCAGCGAGCGCGCCGCCAGCCCGGCCACGCCCGCCATCACCCCCAGCACGGCGAGCACCACCAGCAGCTCCACCAGCGTCACGCCGGCCCGGTCGCGAACGATGCGGAGCGCGCTCACAGGGCCGGCCTGACGCTGTAGACCGCCTGCAGCAGCGCCGCCGCCACCAGGGCCACCACGCCCCCGAAGACGATGATCATCGCCGGCTCCAGCACGCGCACCAGCGAGCGCACCATCTGCTGCGCGCGCTCGCTCTCGATGCGGGCCGCGTGCGCCAGCATGGGCGCCAGCCGGCCGGTCTCCTCGCCGGTGCGGACCAGGCGCAGCGCGGTGGGGGTGGCCGCGTCCGCCCGCTCCAGCGCCGCCGCGATCCCCTGGCCGCCCACCACCCGCTCGCGTGCCGCCAGGATGCGCCCGGTGAGCGCCGCGTCCCCCGTCGCGCGGGTGGCGTGCTGCAGGGCGGGGGCGATGGGAACGCCGCTCTCCAGCAGCGCGCCCAGCGCCGCGCAGAAGCGGCCCACCGCGCCCGCGCGGCGGATGCCGCCCACCAGCGGCACCCCCAGCAGCAGCGCGTGCCAGCGCGCCCGCCCCGCCTCCGTGGCCACCCACAGCCGCCACGCCATCCCAAGCACGACCAGCGCGAACAGCGCGGGCGCGAACCCCACGCGCGCCGCGTCCGCCGCGCCCAGCACCAGCGACGCGGTGCGCGGCAGCGACTGCCCCAGGTCCGCCAGCACCGCCGCGAAGCGCGGCAGCACGAAGCCCACCAGCAGCGCCAGCGACGCCATCCCGGCCCCCGCCAGGATCAGCGGATAGGCCAGCGCCGCCCGCACCGCGCGCCGCGTCTCCGCCGCGCCCTCGACCAGCTCCGCCGCGCGGGCCACGGCCGGCGCCAGCCCGCTCCCGGCCTCGCCCGCCTGGACGAGCCCGACGACCAGCGGGGGAAAGCCGACCGGCGCCGCCGCCAGCGCCGCGGCCAGCGTGCTGCCCTGCCGCACCGCCTCGCGCAGCGCGGGCACCGCGGGGCGCCACGCCGCCGGGGCCAGCTCCTCCATGGCCGCCAGCGCCCGCGCCAGGGGCAGCCCGCTCTCCAGCAGCGTGGCCAGCACGCGCAGCCCCAGCGCCAGGTCCTGCACGCCCATCCCCGGCCGCGCCGCCTGCCGCCCGCGCTCCAGCCGGACGTCCAGCGGGAACAGCCCGCGCGCCGCGAGCTGCTCGCGCGCCGCCTCCGCGCTCTCCGCGCGCACGGTGCCCGTCTCCACCAGCCCGGTGCGGCTGGCGGCGCGGTAGGCGAACGGCGCGGACTGCGTGGTCACCGGACCGCCTCGCCCCACGAGGTCACGTCCGCGTCCTCGCCCTCGCCGCCCTGCCGCCCGTCGCGGCCCAGCGTGTACAGGTCGTACGACTGCGGGTTGGCGCGCCCCGGCGACACGTAGACGTACGGCCGCCCCCACGGGTCGCTGGGGATGGCCCGGCGCAGGTACGGCCCGCGCCAGTTGGCCGCGGCCCCGGCCACCGGGGCCGTGCGCAGGGCCGCCAGCCCCTGCTCCGTGGTGGGATACGCGTGGTTGTCCAGGCGGTAGCTGTCCAGCGCGGTCGCGAAGATCTCGATCTGGCTGCGCGCCGCGCCGGCGTTGGCGGTGCCCACGTTGCGGAACACCTCCGGCGCCACCACCGCCGCCAGCACGGCGATGATGGCGATGATGACCAGCATCTCGATCAGCGTGAACCCGCCGCGGCGGGCGCCCCGCTCACTCCTGTACGACACGAAGGACCTCCTCCACCGTGGTGTATCCCGCCTTCGCCTTCTCCCAGCCGTCCGCCCGCATGGGCGCCATCCCCGCGCGGCGGGCGGCCTCGCGCAGCTCCGCCCGGCCGGCGCGCCGCACCACCGCCTCGCGCAGTGCGTCGTCCATGGGCAGCAGCTCGAACACGCCCAGCCGCCCGCGGTAGCCGGTGCCCCGGCACGCCGCGCAGCCCGCGCCGCGCACGAACCCGCCCGCGGGAGGCGCCGCGCCCGCCGCCAGCTTCTCCACCGCCTCACGGGGGGGATCGCAGCGCTCGCGGCACCCGTCGCAGACGCGGCGGACCAGGCGCTGCGCCAGGATGCCGTCCACCGTGGCCGCCACCAGGTAGTCGGGCACGCCCAGGTCCAGCAGCCGCGGCAGGGCGCCCACCGCGTCGTTGGTGTGCAGGGTGGAGAAGACCAGGTGGCCGGTCATGGCGGCCTGGACGGCGATCTCCGCCGTCTCCGGGTCGCGCATCTCGCCCACCATGATGACGTCGGGGTCCTGCCGCAGGATGGAGCGCAGCGCAGCGCCGAAGGTGACGCCGGCCTGGCGGTGCACGGGCACCTGGGTGACCGCGGGGAGCTGGTACTCCACCGGGTCCTCGACGGTGATGATCTTCTCCGCCGCGCCGTCGCGCAGGCCGAGCGCCGCGTACAGCGTCGTGGTCTTGCCCGACCCCGTGGGCCCGGTCACCAGCACCATCCCGTGCGGCCTGCGCGCGAGCGCCTCCATCCCCGCCAGCACGCCCGCCGGCATCCCCAGCTCCTGCAGGCGCACTGGACGGCCGCCGCGGTCCAGCAGGCGCAGCACCACGCTCTCGCCGAACATCGTGGGCACGGTGCTGACGCGCAGGTCCAGCTCGCGCTGCTCCAGCCGCACGCGGATGCGGCCGTCCTGCGGGCGGCGGCGCTCGCTGATGTCCAGCTCCGCCAGCAGCTTGATGCGGCTGACCACCGCCTGGTGCAGCTCCGCCGGGGCCTCCGGCGCGGGCGCCAGCACGCCGTCCATGCGGAAGCGCGCCGTCAGCCCGTCGCGCGACGCCTCCAGGTGGATGTCGCTGGCGCCGGCGTCGTAGGCGTCGCGCACCAGCAGGTTGACGTAGCGGATGACGGGGGGCTGGTTGGCCAGGTCGCGGACGTCGGTGGCCAGGTCGTCGTCGCCGTGCACCTGCGCCAGCTCGATGAGCCGGTCGGCGCGGGTGGACAGGCGCTCGATCATCTGCTCCACCTCCGCCGCGGGCGCCGCCTCCACCCGCACCGGCCGCCCGTACGCCCAGGCGATGTCGTCCAGCGCCTCCAGCAGCGCCCCCTCCGCCGCGGCCACGACCACCGCCCCGTCCCCGATCTCGCGGGGACAGACCCGGTGGTGCAGCAGGAACTCGCGCGAGATCCCCCCCGCGAGCGACACGTCCGGTCCGGCCACGACCCCTCCATCATCAACACGACAGCGCAATCCAGGTGGCCGAATATAAACCGAAGATTACGGACACACCACCCCCGCGCAGCCGGTGGTCGCCGGCTGCCAGTGCCGGCTGCAACGATGGTACTCGCCGCCTGGCCGCCCCGGGCGATGAACGACCAAGCGGTCCCGGAGCACGCTCCCGGGACCCGCTCGCATTCCTCCCGATCGCCCGCTGTCAGACGTCGTCCGTGGATTTGCCGCGCGCGAAGGCCAGCCCGAGTGCCAGCGCACCCACGAACACCGGGACGAAGTACCACGCGAAGACCTTCGTGAACAGCAGTCGGAGGCTCAGCTCGCCGGCCGGGTTGCTGAACTCGCCCTGAGGGTTGTGCTGGCCAGCGACGTAGCTCATGCAGCCGCCCACGGCGGCCGCGATCACCGCAGCGACCAGGACCACCCGCCAGGTCTTCATCCGGGGCCTCGAAGGCGTTTTCACCGCGGGCACCGCGCGGAACGGGATGGAATCATACGGAGAAGCGGGTCTCGGAGCACGCTCCGGGACCCGCTCACTTCGTACTTCGTACCTCGTACTCGGTACTCACACGTCCAGGTTGCGGACGTAGCGGGCGTTCTCCTCGATGAACTGGCGGCGGGGCTCCACCTCCTCGCCCATGAGGCGGGTGAAGACGTCGTTGGCCTCCACGGCGTCGTTCACGTCCACCTTGAGCAGCGTGCGGGCCTCCGGGTCCATCGTGGTCTTCCAGAGCTGCTCGGGGTTCATCTCGCCCAGGCCCTTGTAGCGCTGGACGTGGATGCCCTTGGCGGCCTTGCCCTCGCCGTCGCCGTCCTCGCCGTCCGCCACGCCCTTGAAGCGGTTGAGGATGGCGTCGCGCTCGGCGTCGCTGTAGGCGTACTGCTCCTGCTTGCCCTTCTTGATCAGGTACAGCGGCGGCTGGGCGATGTAGATGTACCCCTCCTCGATGAGCTGCCGCATCTGCCGGAAGAAGAAGGTCAGCAGCAGCGTGCGGATGTGGCTGCCGTCCACGTCCGCGTCCGTCATGATGATGATCTTGTGGTAGCGCGCGTTGTCCAGGCTGAACTCGTCCTCGCCGATGCCGGTGCCGATGGCGGTGATGATGGCGCGGATCTCCTCGTTGCTCAGCACCTTGTCGAAGCGCGCCTTCTCCACGTTCAGGATCTTGCCCTTGAGCGGCAGGATGGCCTGGAACTCCCGCTTGCGCCCCTGCTTGGCGCTGCCGCCGGCGCTGTCGCCCTCCACGATGTACAGCTCGGTCAGCTCCGGGTTGTTGCTGGAGCAGTCCGCCAGCTTGCCCGGCAGCACGCCCGTCTCCAGCGCGCTCTTCTTGCGCGTCAGGTCGCGGGCCTTGCGGGCGGCCTCGCGGGCGCGCGCGGCGCTGATGGCCTTCTCGATGATGGCGCGGCCCACGCCCGGCGTCTCGTCCAGGAACTCGCTGAGCTTCTGGTTGACGACGGTCTCCACCGCGCCCTTGACCTCGCTGTTGCCGAGCTTGGTCTTGGTCTGCCCCTCGAACTGCGGCTCGCGCACCTTGACGCTGACGACCGCGGTCAGGCCCTCGCGCACGTCGTCGCCGCTCAGCGCGTCCAGGCCGCCCTTCTTGAACAGCCCGCTCTTGCGCGCGTAGTCGTTGATGGACCGCGTGAGCGCCGCCTTGAAGCCCGTGAGGTGCGTGCCGCCCTCGTGGGTGTTGATGTTGTTGACGAAGGTGAACGTGTTCTCGTTGTACCCGTCGTCGTACTGCAGGGCGATCTCGATGTCCACCTCGGGGCGCGTGGCCTCGATGTAGATGACCTCCGCGTGCAGCGGCTTGCGGGTGCCGCGCAGGTGCTCCACGAACTCGCGCAGGCCGCCCTCGTAGTGGTACTCGTCGCGCCGCGCCTCGTCGCCGTCGGTGGTGGGGCGCTCGTCGGTGAGCGTGATGTGCACGCCCTTGTTCAGGAACGCCAGCTCGCGCAGGCGGTTGCTGAGCGTGTCGAACGAGTAGGTGGTCTCCTCGAAGATCTGCGGGTCCGGCTTGAAGCTGACCGTGGTGCCGCGCTCCTTCGTGGCGCCGGTGACCATCAGCTCCTGCGTCTTGTCGCCGCGGCTGAAGGCGATCTCGTGCACCTTGCCGTCGCGCCGCACCTGCACGCGCGTCCACTCGGAGAGCGCGTTGACCACGGAGACGCCCACGCCGTGCAGGCCGCCGGACACCTTGTACGAGCCGCCCTCCTGGTTCTCGAACTTGCCGCCCGCGTGCAGCACGGTGAGCGCCAGCTCCACGGCCGGCACCTTCTCGGTGGGGTGCAGGTCCACGGGAATGCCGCGGCCGTTGTCCACCACCGTGATGGAGTTGTCGGGGTGGATGGACACGTCCACGCGGTCGGCGTAGCCGGCCAGCGCCTCGTCGATGGAGTTGTCGACCACCTCGTAGACCAGGTGGTGCAGCCCGCGCGGCCCGGTGGAGCCGATGTACATGCCCGGGCGCTTGCGGACGGCCTCCAGGCCCTTGAGGACCTGGATCTGGCCGGCGTTGTAATCGTTGGCTTCGGGGTTCGTAGCCATGTCTCCGGTAACTGTGGTGGATGTGTCTCTGGTGCTGCCCGATGGTGCCGCGGATGCTGTCCGCTCCAGCCGCTTCAGTACACCGCAAGGAAGCCGAAGTTCGCCAACGGCACCTCTCAACTTCCCTGCCTGCAACGGTTTGCGCACGGTGCGGGAGCCCCCCCCCGCACGGCGTCCGGCCTCTACCGCGCTACGCAGTCCCACGCGCGCCGTGCGTGGAGAGGGGGAGGCAACGCGCGCTGGACCCCATCAACCCTCCCCCAGACTTGGGGGAGGGTGGACGAGTAATGCGAGTCCGGGTGGGGGCGCCGCCGCACGCGCAGCCGCTCGCCGCTCACACCAGCCTCCGCTATCCCGCCATCACGAACACGATCTGCTGGATCCGGCCGTCCTTCTTGCCCGCGTTCAGGTGCCGCATGAGCTCGGCCTTCATCATGTTGAGCTCCATCATCCACGCGGAGGTGCGGACGGCGACGAACAGGGTGCCCTCCGATACGCGCATGGGCTCCGTGACGGCGGCGATCTGCGGCCCCACGCGCGCCTCCCACTCCGGGATCACGGCGGCGGCCTCGACCTTGGGCGCCAGGCCGCTGCGGTCCAGGAAGCGCGCGACAAGGTCGCCGACCGGCTGCGGCTTTCCGGCGTTGGGGTCGCGCGCGCGCGTGGCTGGCTTGGCGGACGGGCGGGGGCGGGGAGACGGCATGCGGCAATTTAGCATCCCACGCGCGCGCGCGAAACCTTCTCGACCACAAGGGATGGGGTCAGACGGAGTGGACGAACCGCAATTAGTGCGAAAGAGAGTGCGTGAGTGCGTGAGTGCGTGAGTCCGTGAGTGCGGAAGTACGGCGCCCCGACGCATGCCGACTCAGGCGGGGATGACGACGCCGTCGCGGATGCCCCAGCGGGGGAGGGTGTCGCCGCGGAGGCGGAAGTCGGTGGGCTTGGGCGAGGTGAGGATCACCTGGCCGCCCTCCTCGCTCTCGATCCAGTCCACGATGCGCTGCGACCGGCCGGGGTCCAGCTCAGCGAACACGTCGTCGAGGAGGATGATGGGCGGGCGCCCACGCGTCTCCTCGATGGTCTCCGCCTCCACCATGCGCAGTGCGATGGCCGCGGTGCGCTGCTGCCCGCCGGAGCCGTACGTGCGCAGGTCCACCGCCGCGCCGTCCTCGGCCACGATCGCGAAGCGCAGGTCGTCGCGGTGCGGGCCGACGACGGTCATCCCCCGCCGCTGCTCGCGGTCCGCGCTCTTTGCGAGGGCTTCGCGGAAGGCGCGCGCCACCTCGCCCTCGCCATCACCCTCCGTGAGCGAGGAGGCATAGGCGACGGTGCCGTGCTGCCCGCCCGAGACGCGCACGTAGTGCTTCGCGAAGCTCTCCGCCCGCGCCGCCACCCAGCGTGCGCGCGCCTCCGCCACGCGGCTGCCCGCGGCGACCAAACCCTCGTCCCACGCCTCCACCAGCGCCCGCGGCGAGCCCCGGCGCAGCAGCGTGTTGCGCTGGAAGAGCGCCTGCCGGTAGCGCTGCAGCGCGCCCAGGTAGCCCGGCTCCGCCAGCGACAGGACGATGTCCAGGAAGCGCCGCCGCCCGCCCGGCCCGCCGGAGACGATCTCCACGTCCGACGGCGAGAAGATGACCGCCCCCACCTGCCCCAGCGCGTCCGCCAGCCGCTCCGGCTCCGCGCCGTTGACCGTCACCTTCTTCTTGCGCGCGCGCCGGTCGAACGCGGCGGCGACGTCGCGGGGGGCGGCCGCGTCGTCGGCCAGACGCGCCTCCACACGGAACACGTCTTCCCCGAAGCGGACGAGCTGCTCGTCGGCCGCGCCGCGGAAGGAGCGGAAGATCTCCAGGTAGTAGACGGCTTCGAGCAGGTTGGTCTTCCCCTGCCCGTTGTCCCCCACGATCGCCGCCCCCTGCGCGGGAAACTCCAGCACCTGCTCGGCGAAATTGCGGAAGTTGCGCAGGCGCAAACGGGAGAGGTGCAAGGAAGTGCGTTAGTGCGGGATTCAGGCTGTAAAGAAGTGCTCGTTGCTGTCTAAGAGGATGTGTTCGTGACGGCTTCTGCCCGTCTACGCTCCACCACACTTTTCCAAAGGGAACTGATCCCAAGAGAGACGACGGCCAGCGCCATGGCGCCGAGCAGCCACTTATTCATGTCATAGATACGGTTGATATCGGCCCGAAGCGCTTCATGATGCTGTACTTGGCTGCTCCGCAGGTTCTCGAGATCTCGACGAAGTAGCGGCACCTCTAGCGCCCGGACTGGATCGTTGCCGATCGCTGCTTCTAGGCGTTGCTGCCGCGTCTGAAGATCTTCTACCGCAACAGCGAGCCTATTGATTCGGACCCCGAGCTCCAACCCTGCAGGTGCTCTGCTAAGCGCTGCCAGTTCATCGCGGGTGCGTTGAAGTTCGGCAGCCAGCCTTGTCAGAGTTTGAGAGTCGACGTCCAGAGTGACTGGCCCCTCCTCAGGTACGAATAAGCCTTTACCATCGCTCATGGCCAAACCAACAACCGCGAATGCGACGACTGTTCCGACAATAGAGAGGAATTCGACGCCGCGCCTCGGTGCCGAAAACACCACTAAGAATACAACAACAGCACCAGACAGGAGCAGCATTGCGAGCATGGCGCACCTGTGTGAATGAAAGTTATCGTCTCTTCACAGCCCCGCGGCGCCCTCGTGGCGGAGGAGCCATCGCTTGATCTCGATGCCGGGGCCGCCCTCCCAGGAGCCCATGTATCCCCCAAGCCCGCCGCCCGCCGCCAGCACGCGGTGGCAGGGGATGATGACGGGGATGGGATTGCGCGCGTTGGCCTGGCCCACCGCGCGCGGCGCCTGCGGCCGTCCCACGGCCTCCGCGAGCCGGCGGTAGGACCACGTCTCGCCGAAGGGGATGGTGCGCAGCGCGTTCCACACCTCGTTCTGGAACGCCGTGCCGCCCGGCGCCAGCGGCAGGTCGAAGTCGCGCCGTTTGCCCGCGAAGTACTCGCGGAGCTGCTCCGCGATACGCCACCCGAGCGGATCATCCCGCGTGGGCTCCACGCGCGTGCCCGCCGGCGGGTGCTTGCCCTGCTCCCAGAACTCCAGCGCGTGCAGCGCCTGTTCGTCGTACGTCGCCAGCAGCAGCGGCGCGCCGGGGAACGCCAGCAGCAGCCGCCGCATCGAAGGATCCATCACCCCAGCGCGCATCATCCCTCAGCTACTTTCGCACTTTCGCACTCCCGCACTTCACCGTCCCTTGAACTCCGCCTTCCGCTTCTCCAGGAACGCGGTCATCCCCTCGCGCATGTCGTCGGTGGCGGCCAGCAGGCCGAAGAGGTTGCTCTCCAGCGCCAGGCCGTCGTCCACGGACATCTCCATGCCGCGCGTGGCGCACTCGATGGCCAGGCCCAGCGCGATGGGGCCGTTGCCCAGGATGGTGCGCATCATCGCGCGAGCCGCCTCCATCAGCTCCTCCTTGAGGCTGCGGCCCTCCTCCTCCGGCTTGCGCACCACGCGGTTGACCAGGCCGATGCGGTAGGCCTCCTCCGCGCCGATGAACTGGCCCGTCAGCATCAGCTCCAGCGCGCGGCCCTTGCCCACGATGCGGGGCAGGCGCAGCGTGCCGCCGTAGCCGGGGATGATGCCCAGCTTGACCTCCGGCAGCCCGAACTGCGCGTTCTCGCTGGCGATGCGGAGGTGGCAGGCCAGCGCCAGCTCGCATCCCCCGCCCAGCGCGAAGCCGTTGACCGCCGCGATCACCGGCTTGCGCGACAGCTCGATGGCGCGGAACACCCGCTGCCCCAGGCGGCTCACCTCCACGCCGTCCACCGGGCCCATCTTTGCCAGCTCGGCGATGTCCGCGCCCGCCACGAAGCCCTTCTCGCCCACGCCGGTCAGGATCACGCCGCCCACGTCGCCGCGCCCGGCGATCTCCTCCACCGCCTGTCCCAGCTCGCGGATGGTCTGCTCGTTGAGCGCGTTGAGCTTGTCCGGGCGGTTGACGGACAGCGTGGCGATGCGGTCCGCGACTTCGAGCGTGAGGTTGCTGTATTCGGGCATGGGAGATGGCGTTCGATCGGCGATTTTCGGCAGGTCCAGCGAGCGCGACAACGTACGCGCGCGCGAGGGTGCGGGCAACGTGGGGCCCTCACCCTGCGTGCCCCGCCGGCGCGCGACTTCGTCGCGTCCGTCGGGGCACGCTGTCCCTCTCCCACCAACTGCCGTGGGAGAGGGTGAACGGTGGTGCGGGTCGCGGGCTACCGTGGCAGGGCAACCCCCGTAGAGACGCCCCGGCGGGGCGTCTCTACCATGGAAATGCGCGATTGTGTGCCACATCCCACGGCGCTGTCCCGTTCAGTCGGCGAAGGCCGACTTCACGTTTTCGTTGCCGCGATTTCAATCGCCCGGCGCGCACCGCCCCCGCTCCGCTCGCGGAGCTAGAACGCGAGCTGGAACTGGGTCTTGAAGCTGTGCACCCGCTTGCCTTCGCCGGGGCTCCAGAGGTCGTAGTTGAACTGCAGGCGGTTCAATCCCCCCAGCCACAGGTTGACGCCCGGGGTCACCAGCACGCCGCCGATGGCGCCGGACAGCACCTCGTCGTCCACGTCCGGATCGCCCGCGCTCACCCGCAGCAGCGGCTCCACCGCGGCGATGGTGGACGACACGGGGCCGGTGCGGTAGCTGAGCCATCCCTGCACCCCCGCGAACGTGACCCCGTCGAACGGGTTGAAGTCGCCGTACACCGCCTCCGCCATCAGCCGCGGCCCGGCCTTCTCCTCGCCGACGTCCAGGTCCGCCTCCCACATGGTCCCGCGCTCCAGATCCACCTGGTCCGTCAGCGCGTTCGGCCTCGCGAAGTCGCGGCTGCTCCAGCTCGCGCCCACACGCACGAGGGACGCGGGCCGGGCGGTGACCCGCGCGACGAGCTGGTAGGTGTTCTCGTCCGGGAAATCCGCGCGGACGGGGCCGTTGAAGAAGCCGACCGCGTACCCCAGCCCCAGAGGCGCGCCGCGCGGCTGCCCGCGCACCTGCAGGCCCACGTCGCGGTCCGCGTAGCCCAGCAGCGAGACCAGGTTGTGCTGCTCCCAGTCGCCCTGCACCCCGCGGATGCGCAGCCCGCGCTCGATGGGGACGATGCGCGTGGAGCTGTACTCGGTGAGCAGGCTGGCCGGCCGGTGCGCCTGCCCGGCGGTCAGCACGAAGGCGGGGTCCAGCGTCAGCCGCACGTACGCGTCGCGCAGCGTCACGCGGCTGCCCGCGAACTCCGGCTGGATGCGGCCGCCCACCACGCGGTTGAGCTGCAGGTTGGCTTCCAAGCGCACGCGGCGCAGCAGCATCTCGGTGGCGGCGGCGCTGTCCACCGAGGTGGTGTTGAGCTGCGTGTGCACGCGCCCGCCGATGGTCAGGCGGGCGGAGTCGGCGGTCTCGAGGGTGAACTGCGCCGCGGCGGGCGCGGCGAGCAGGAGCGCCGCGAGTGCAACGGCGGCGGCGGGGCCGGTGGGCTTCAACGTGCGCCTCTGTGGCTTGGGGGTTCGCGGCCCCGCGCCGTGCGGGGCCGGCGCGACAATACCGCGGAATCGCCGCCCGCGCATCACCGGACGGTCACGGGCGGGTAACGGCGATACGGGAGCGTGATGCGGGCGTTACGCTTCTTCCGGCGCGGGAAGGCCGAAGCGGATGGTGGTGCCCTGCCCCAGCGCGCTCTCCGCCTCCACCCGGCCGCCGTGCGCCTCCACCAGGTGCTTGACGATGGCCAGCCCCAGCCCGGTGCCGCCCTCCGCGCGCGAGCGTGCCGCGTCCGCGCGGTAGAAGCGCTCGAAGATGCGCGGCAGGTGCGACTGGGCGATTCCGGCCCCGTCGTCGCGCACCTCCACCTCGATCCACTCACGCCCATCGCGCGGCGCGCCGCCGCGGGCGCGCAGCTCCACCCGCCCGTCCTGGCCGACGTAGCGCACGGCGTTGGAGAAGAGGTTGGCCAGCACCTGGCGCACGGCCGCGGGGTCCGCGTCCACGAACTCGCACTCGGCGGGCACGTCGACGCGCAGCTCCACGCCCTTGGGCGCCGCCGCGGCCTGCACGGACGACCAGGCGTCGTGGGCGATCTCGCGCAGCGAGACGATCTCCGGCTCCACGCGCCAGCCGCCGGACTCGATGCGCGACAGGTCCAGCAGGTCGTCGATGATGCGCTGCAGCCGCTCCGCGTTCTCGCGCACGGTGCCCGCGAACTGGCGCCCCAGCTCGGGCGGGAGCTGGGGATCGAGCAGCGTCTCCGCATAGCCGCGGATGGCGGTGAGCGGCGTCTTGAGCTCGTGCGAGGCGTTGGCCACGAAGTCGCGCCGCACGCCCTCCAGCCGCCGCAGCTCGGAGACGTCCAGGAAGACGAGCACCGCGCCGCCCGCGGGCAGCGCGTGCGCCGTGGCCAGCAGGTGGCGGCCGTGGTGGGTCAGCTCGGAGGGCGGCACGGCCTCGCCGTCGATGGCGCGGCGCACCAGCTCCAGGAAGGCGGGGCGGCGCGCCACCTGGTCCGGCGCCAGGCCGCGCGGGTCGCCGGACAGGGCAAAGATGCGCCGCGCCGCGGGGTTGGCGCGGCGCACGCGGCCGCGCTCGTCCACGGCGATGACCGCCTCCGACATGCTGTCGATGAGCGCCTGCATCTCCGCGCGCTCGCCCTCGAGCTGGCCCAGGCGCCGCTGCAGCTCCGCCGCGAGCGTGTCCAGCGCCTCCGCCAGCTCGCCCACCTCGTCGTCGCGGCGGGTGCGGGCGCGGCGGCCCAGGTCGCCGCCGGCCATCTCGCGCGCCACCGCCGCCAGCCGGCGCAGCGGGCGGGTGATGGCGACGCTGAAGCCGAGCGAGAGGAGCGCGGTGAGCGCCAGCGCCAGCGCGCCCACGCCGAACACGCCCCGCCGCACGCGGGCGACGGTCGCGCGCACCTCGCGCAGGGGCACGGCCAGGCGGATGACGCTGCCCCCCGCGGCGGGAACGGCCATGTACAGCTCGTCCATCCCCACGGACGCGCTGCGCCGCACCGCGCGCCCCAATCGCCCCTGCAGCGCCGCCCGGATCTCGGGCCGCGAGGCGTGGTTCTCCATCGCGGCCAGCCGCTCGTCGTCCACCTGGCTCTCGCCGATGACGGTGCCGTCGCGGCGGATGAGGGTAACGCGGCGGCCGGAGACGGCGCCGAGCCAGTCCGCGACGGAGTCCGGGGACGCGGCGGGGCGGTCGTGGTAGAGGGAGCGGGCCAGGAGCAGCTCGCGGCGCAGGTCGTCCGCGAGCATCTCCGTCATGTGGCGCCGGAGCAGCGCGCCCAGCCCGACGGTGAGCGCCAGCACGACGGCGGCGATCACGGCCAGGTAGGTGAGGAAGAGCTTGTGGTCGGCGCGCAGCCGCATGGGAACTGCAGGTTACAGGGGACAGGTTACAGGTTACAGCCGGCGGGGCAGTGCGAAGAGCGGGCGTCGGTGCGCTCCGCGGAGGCCCCCTCCCCCCAGCCCCGCCTGCTGACAAAGCCGACGACTCCGCGCGGAGCGAGGCTAACAATAACCCTCCCCCAGACTTGGGGGAGGGTGCGAGCCTGAGCGAGCGGGTGGGGGCGGCGCCGGCGCCCGCCTCGCACGCGAAAAGACGGTCGGCGACACGCAGGCTGTAACCTGTAACCTGTAACCTGTAACCTGTAACCTGTAACCTGCCGTCCCCTACCTCGGCGGGTCCGTCCGAAAGCGATACCCGAACCCCCGCACCGTCTCGATCCAGTCCGCGTGCTCGCCCACCTTGCTGCGCAGCCGCTGCACGTGCATGTCCACCGTGCGCGTCGCGATGTTGGCGGTCACGTCCCACACGCTCTCCAGGAGCTGCCGCCGGCTCTGCACCCGCCCGCGCCGCTCCATCAGCGTCAGCAGCAGGCGGTACTCCGTGGGCGTCAGGTCGAGCACCCGCCCCCCCACCTGCGCCGTGGCCGCCCCGCCGTCCACCGTGAACGGGCCCACGCGCACCACCTTGCCCCCCTTGCCCACCGGCGGCGCCGTGTGCACCCGCCGCAGCACCGCCCCCACGCGCAGGATCAGCTCCTGGGGCGAGAACGGCTTGGCCACGTAGTCGTCCGCGCCGGAGCGCAGCCCCTGGATGCGGTCCTGCTCCTCCTTGCGCGCCGTGAGCAGGATGATCGGCACGTCCGCCGTCTCCGGGCGGCGGCGCAGCTCCTCCATCACCTGCAGCCCGCTCATGCCCGGCAGCATCAGGTCCAGCACCACCAGGTCGGGGCGCTCCAGCTCCGCCGCGCGCAGCGCCTCCGGGCCGCTGGAGGCGGTGCGCACGCGGTACGATTCGCGGGCCAGGTGGTAGGCCACGAGCGCGGAGATGTCCGGCTCGTCGTCCACCACCAGGATGTGGGCCGTCATCTTGGGGGTCCGGTCGCGCGCGGGGTCGCTGCTGGCGGCCCCGATCAGCCCGGAGAACACGCCGTCGGGAAGATGCGGCGGTGCGGAAGCGGTCGGCAAGGCTCGGCGTCCTCGGCGTCGGCGGGGGCGGATCGTCTTTCGGTCGAGGCAGATCGTAACGGCCGAGTGTCACGTCTCCGTAACGATGCCGTCCGCCCGGTGTGACGATGCGCCGCGCCAACGCCCGGGCCGCGGCGGCTGTCATACCCCCCGCTGGCCCGTTCCTCGCGGCGGGGCGCGCCGGCCGACGACCCAACCGCAGACCACGAAGGCACATGCACCGCATCCGCCCGTTCCTGCTGTCCCTGCTCCTGGCGCTGCTGCCCGGCGCCCTGCCGGCCCAGACCGACGTCATCACCGGCCGCGTGACCGACGAGGCGGGCGCCCCCCTGGCCGGCGTGCGCATCCAGGTGCTCTCGCTGGAGAGCGAGGTCACCCGCTCCACCGCCACCAACGCCGACGGCCGCTACACCGTCGCTTTCCCCGACGGCGGCGGGCGCTACCGGGTGACCGCCAGCCAGGTGGGCCGCGCCAGCGCCACGCAGGCCGTGGCCCGGCAGGCGGACGAGGACGTGCTGGTGGCCAACTTCCGCCTGGGCGAGCGCGCGGTGCAGCTCGAGGCCATCAGCGTGCAGGCGCAGCGCACCCCGCCCCCCGGCCGCGGCGAGGCCGGCGGTCAGGAGCGCTTCCTGGGCAGCGAGGTGGTCAACCGCCTGCCGCTGGAAGACCAGGACCCCGCCCGGCTCGCGACCCTCAGCCCCGGCGTGGTGGCCACGGACGCGGACAGCACCAGCGGGCGCGGCGGGTTCTCCGTCGCCGGGCAGCGCGCCTCGCAGAACGAGATCACCCTGGACGGCTCCAGCTTCTCCAGCCGCCTGACCGGCGGGCAGGCGGGCGGCGGCTCCCCCGTGGGCATCCCCCAGGAGGGCGTGCGGGGGACGCAGGTGGTCACCAGCACCTACGACGTCTCCCGCGGCCAGTTCTCCGGCGGGCTGGTGGCGACGACGACGCGCTCCGGCACCAACCGCTTCGGGGGATCGGCCTCGTGGCAGCTCCGCAGCCCGGCGCTGCAGCTCGACGCCGGCACGCCGCAGTACGGCGGGGGATACACGCAGAACCGCTTCAGCGGGGGATTCGGCGGGCCCATCATCCGCGACCGGCTCTTCTACTACCTGTCCTTCACCGCGCAGCGCCGCGTGGACGACCTGTACGCGCTGCAGCCGCGCGACCGCGCCACGCTGGAGCTGCTGGGCGTGAGCCCGGCGGCGGTGGACACCTTCCTGAACGTGCTGGGCACGCGCTACGGCGTCAGCGGGCGCAGCGGCACCTACGAGCGCACCGGCGACGCCTTCAGCGTGCTGGGCCGCACGGACGTGGTGCTGACGCAGAAGCACAACCTGGCGCTGCGCGGCCACCTGAACGTGTACGGCCAGGAGAACGCCCGCATCGGCTTCCTGGAGACCCTGCAGAACGGCGGCGAGGTGGGGACGCGCGGCGGCGGCGGCATCGCGACGCTGACCTCGCGCTTCGGGGAGAGCTGGGTCAACGAGCTGCGCGCCTCGTACAACCTGGACCGGCGGGAGCAGACGCCCTACGAGGAGGTGCCGGAGGGGCGCGTGCGCGTGGCCTCCGTGCTGGAGGAGACCGGGCGCGGCTTCTCCACCCTGGTCTTCGGCGGCGAGCGGTCGCTGCCGTCGCTGAGCCGCGAGCGCACGATGGAGCTGGCCAACGAGCTGAGCTTCCTGTTCCGCGACCAGCACCGCATCAAGGCCGGCCTGCTGGTCAACCACACCAGCTTCGACCAGGAGCAGACCAACAACCGCCTGGGCTCGTTCGAGTTCGAGTCGCTGGACAAGCTGGCCGCCGGCCAGCCCTTCCGGTACACGCGCTCGCTGTCGCCGCGGGTGCAGCAGGGCTCCGGGCTGGACGCGGCGCTGTACCTGGGCGACACCTGGCGGCCGCGCACGCAGGTGCAGATCGTCTTCGGCGCGCGCGTGGAGACGTCGCGCTTCGACGAGACGCCGGAGCACAACCCGCGCGTGGAGCAGCTCTTCGGCGTGCGGACGGACCGCCTGCCCACCGAGTGGCACGTGAGCCCGCGGATGGGCTTCTCCTGGCGCATGAACGAGCAGGGCGCGCCGCTCCGGCTGCTGCGCGGGGGCATCGGCGAGTTCCGCGGCCGCGCGCCGTACTCGCTCTTCGCCGCCGCCATCGACCAGACGGGCCTGAGCACGGGCGAGACGCAGCTTGAGTGCGTGGGCGAGGCGGCGGTGCCCATCCCCGACTGGCAGGCGTACCTGGCGGACCCGTCCACCGTGCCCACCACCTGCCGCGACGGCTCGCCGGGGGGCGGGCTGACCCAGTCGCGCGCGCCCAACGTCACCGTCTTCGGCGACGGCTTCGGGGCGCCGCGCACGTGGCGCGGCTCGCTGGGATACCAGACGCAGCTCTTCCGCCGCTTCAGCGCCTCGCTGGACGTGAGCCACGCGTACGGCGTCAGCCAGTTCGGCGTGGTCGACCTGAACCTGCGCGAGGCGCCGGTCTTCACCCTGGCCGCGGAGGGCGGGCGGCCGGTGTACGCGCCGGCGGCCGCCATCTCCCCCGCCTCCGGCGCGGTGCCGCTGCAGGCCTCGCGGCGCTTCACGGAGCTGGCGCAGGTGTACCGCGTGGACAGCGACCTGGAGTCGCGCACCACGCAGGTGTCGCTAGGGCTGCAGGGACTGCTGCCGCGGCGCATCCTGTTCCAGGGCTCGTACACGTGGTCCCGCTCGCGCGACCAGTCGTCGTTCTCCGGCGGCTCGCCGCAGTCCGGCTTCAGCCAGTCGGAGACGCGCGGCGACCCCAACCTGCGCGAGTGGGCCACCAGCGACCTGGAGCGCCGCCACTCCATCGTCACCACCTTCGGGCTGCCGCTGTCGTCGGCGGTGGAGGTCAGCTTCATCGGCCGGCTCAGCTCCGGGCGGCCGTTCACGCCCATGGTGGGCGCGGACGTCAACGGCGACGGCGCGCGCAACGACGCGGCGTTCGTCTTCGACCCCGCCACGGTCAGCGGCGACACGGCGCTGGCGGCAGGGATGCAGCGGCTGCTGGGGTCGGTCAGCGGCCGCGTGCGCGAGTGCCTGGAGGACCAGATGGGCCAGGTGGCGCGCCGCAACTCGTGCCGGGCGGAGTGGAGCGGCACGCTGGACATGCGCGCCACGCTTCGCCCGCAGATCCGGGGGATGGGGCGGCGGCTGTCGGTGTCCGTCGACGCCAGCAACCTGGCCGCGGGGCTGGACCAGGTGCTGCACGGCTCGCAGAACCTGCGCGGCTGGGGCCAGGCGGGCATGTTCCGCCCGGACGACGCGCTGCTCTACCCGGACAGCTTCGACGTCGCCAACCAGCGCTTCCTGTACCGCGTCAACGAGAACTTCGGCAGCCGGCGCACGGCGGGCGGCTTCGGCGGGTTCGGCGGCGGCGGCTCCGCGTTCCAGGTGATGCTGTCGGCGCGCGTGACGGTGGGCGCGCAGCAGCAGGGCGGCGGCGGGGGCGGGTTCGGCGGCGGCGGCGGCGGCTTCGGCGGCGGCGGGCGCGGGGGATTCGGCGGACCGGGCGGCCAGGGGGGCGGCGGGCAGGGGCAGTTCGACCCGGCGCTGGTCCTGGAGCGGATGCTGCCGGACCCCATCGACGGCATCCTGCAGCTTCGCGACACGCTGCGGCTGACGGAGGAGCAGGTGGCCCGCATCGAGGCCATCGGCGACTCGCTGGAGGTCAGGAACGATTCGATCCGCGCGCAGATCACGCAGGCGTTCACCGCGGCGGGCGGCGGGCAGGGCGGCAATGCGAACATGGGCGAGGTGTTCCAGCGCATCCAGCCGCAGATCCAGGCCGGGCGCCGCAACATCCAGCAGGCGCTGGACGCCGCCCGCGCGGTGATGACGCCGGAGCAGTGGCGCCGCGTCCCCGCCGCGCTGCGCAACGCCGCGCAGAGCGGAGGCTTCGGGCCGCGGGATTAGGCGGAACGCAGGTCAACGGTACACCCGCGAACCCCTCTCCTGCGCTTGCAGGGGAGGGGTTTTCGCATGCGGAGGGGCCCCCTCCTCCCCCCCGCCCCTCCTCCCCCGCGGGGCGGGAGAGGAGGGGAGCCAGGTCTGCGTGCGGGGCGGTGGTCTGCGCGGATCCGGCAGCGGGGCATCCACTACACAGGCGTGGT